>NZ_JBQSVM010000036.1:0-28291 GCF_052376235.1 Psychrobacter sp. AOP7-A1-24
GGTTCAAGACTTAATTCATATTAATACGATAATTAAGACGATTTTGACCACATTAAGATAATTGTTAAAAGGTTACACATACTAATGTGCAGATATTATAAGAAAATCACGGCCAATAACAAGTCTTTTAACAAGTTATTGGCGTATTCTTTAGTGACAATACACAGACAGACTCCATATTGTCACCTTCAGTAAGTTTTATTTACTCGTCATCATCTTTAGAGTTGAACTTAGAGATGATTTCAGCAGCAACTGATTTTGGAATTTCAGCGTACTTTTGGAATTCCATAGAGTAAGTTGCACGGCCTTGTGACATAGAGCGCATTTGCGTGGCATAACCAAACATTTCCGCTAATGGTACTTCAGCACGAATCTGTTTAGTACCGCCAGGTAGATCTTCCATACCCTGTACCAAACCACGACGACGGTTAAGATCGCCCATGATGTCGCCCATGTAGTCTTCAGGTGTTTCAACTTCTACTTTCATGACTGGCTCAAGCAATGCTGGGTCAGCTGCCATGAAGCCTTTTCTGAAGGCCATAGAACCTGCCATTTTGAACGACAATTCATCAGAATCGACGTCATGGTAAGAACCATCATACAAAGTCGCTTTTACGCCAACTACTGGGTAGCCTGCAAGTACGCCGTTTTTCATGCGTTCTTGGATACCTTTATCAACAGCGCCGTGGAATTCTTTTGGTACCGTACCACCAACAACTTCTTCAGCGAATTCGTATTCAGTCTCACCCGCTGGATCAAGTGGCTCAAGACGTAACCAAACGTGACCGAATTTACCACGACCACCAGTCTGACGTACGAATTTGCCTTCTTGTTCAACCGTGTTACGAATCGTCTCACGATAAGCAACCTGCGGCGCACCGATGTTTGCTTCAACGTTGAATTCACGCTTCATACGGTCAACAAGGATCTCTAGATGTAGCTCACCCATACCACTGATGATCGTCTGACCAGATTCTTCGTCAGTATGTACACGGAACGAAGGATCTTCTTTTGCCAAACGGCCAAGAGCGATTGACATTTTTTCTTGGTCAGCTTTAGTCTTTGGCTCAACTGCTAGACTGATAACTGGATCCGGGAATTCCATACGCTCAAGAGTGATTACGTTGTCTTCATCACATAGCGTATCACCAGTAGTCACGTCTTTCATGCCCACTAATGCTGCGATATCACCAGTACGAATCTCTGGAAGCTCTTGCTGAGAATCTGCCATCATCTGTACGATACGGCCAACACGCTCACGCTTCATTTTAACTGGGTTATAAACACTGCTACCCTGCTTCATTACACCAGAATAAACACGTACGAAGGTTAAGTTACCAACGAATTTGTCGTTCATGATTTTGAATGCTAGCGCTGAGAAAGGTGCGTCATCTGATGCTTCGCGGCTGCCTTCGCTTTCGTCTTTGTCATCAAGAATACCTTTAATAGCAGGTACGTCGATTGGTGCAGGTAGATACTGGATAACAGCATCTAGCATTTTCTGAACGCCTTTGTTCTTGAATGCTGTACCACAAAGAAGTGGAATGATTTCGTTATCAATCGTTAACTGACGAATAGCAACATTGATTTGCTCTACTGACAATTCACCGTTTTCTAGATACTCATTCATGAGTTCTTCATTGGCTTCAGCAGCGCTTTCTACAAGATGCTCACGGTACTCTGCTGCTTTTTCTTGTAGTTCAGTTGGGATATCACGCTCTTCGTAGTTCATACCTTGAGACGCTTCGTCCCAATAGATAGCTTTCATGCTGACTAGATCAACAACGCCTTCGAAATCATCTTCTTTACCGATTGGGATAACCAATGGTACAGGGTTACCACCTAGACGATTTTTGATCTGATCGATAACACGATAGAAATCAGCACCAACACGATCCATTTTGTTTACAAATGCAAGACGTGGTACTTTGTATTTGTTTGCCTGACGCCATACGGTCTCAGACTGTGGCTGAACGCCGCCTACTGCACAGTAAACCATGCACGCGCCATCAAGTACACGCATAGAACGTTCAACTTCGATCGTGAAGTCAACGTGACCTGGGGTATCGATGATGTTGATACGGTGTTCGTCAAACTGTTTAGCCATACCTGACCAAAAACAAGTTGTTGCCGCTGAGGTAATAGTAATACCACGCTCTTGTTCTTGCTCCATCCAGTCCATAGTGGCTGCGCCATCATGTACTTCGCCAATTTTGTGGCTAACACCGGTATAGAATAAAACACGCTCAGTAGTGGTCGTCTTACCAGCATCGATGTGCGCTGAGATACCAATATTGCGATAGCGTTTTAGGGGAGTTTTACGAGCCATAGTGTTTTCCTAGGAAAAGTCGTGTATATAATAATGTATTGTGTCTCTACCTCATACTCTATGACAAAGCGTTCAGCTTCGTAATATTACTTACTGATTATTAAGCCTAATACGGACAAAAAAAGAGCAAATACTAAGAATAGTGCGGCATCAAATTTGGGATGTTCTCTAAAAAAAAGCATGTTCTTTTAGAGAGGCATCTTGATAGATGTCCGCCATCTCAATCATTAATAAGTTAAACCTATATGTGATTGAATAAACGATGGCGGCAATCAATAGAATAAACAACAATGCAAGATTAGATGGCATGTGCCTCTAATCTCAAGCTACTATTAAAAAGTAGCTTAGAAACGGTAATGAGAGAACGCTTTGTTAGCATCTGCCATGCGGTGAACTTCGTCACGCTTTTTCATAGCAGCACCTTTGCCATCAGCAGCATCGTTCAATTCGCCAGCTAAACGCAAAGACATTGATTTTTCAGAACGCTTAGCAGCAGCTTCAGCTAACCAACGCATAGCCAATGCAGTACGACGGGAGGGGCGTACTTCCATTGGTACTTGATAGGTTGCACCGCCGACGCGGCGAGCTTTTACTTCTACCATTGGGCGTACATTTTCTAGTACTTCTTCGAAGAAAGATACTGGATCTTCAACTTTACGCTTCTCACTTACTGTCTCAAGTGCACCGTAAACGATACGCTCAGCAGTAGACTTTTTACCATCACTCATTACATGGTTGATGAATTTTGCAACAGTTTGGCTACCAAACTTAGGATCCGGTAGGATCTCACGGGCAGCAACGACGCGACGTCTTGGCATAATAAATTTCCTTATCTTCAGGAGTGTCTAACATTCACAACATCGACTACTTATCATAATAATATAGCAGTGAGTTATCAGTTAGCCTTACTGCATGGTGGTATGTTTTAGGAGCAAATCACAGATATATATTTATATAAGAGTGATATTACGACTGACACCAAACCCATGCACAGTTATTGGGTAGTGCAAAAAGCTTATTTAACAACGTCTAGTTATTAAACTTTAGGCTTCTTAGCACCGTACTTAGAGCGACCTTGCTTACGGTCTTTAACGCCTGCGCAATCCAATGCACCGCGAACAGTGTGATAACGTACACCTGGTAGATCTTTTACACGACCACCACGGATAAGAACAACACTGTGCTCTTGTAGGTTATGACCTTCGCCGCCGATGTAGCTTGATACTTCATAGCCTGAAGTCAAACGTACACGACATACTTTACGCATGGCTGAGTTAGGTTTTTTTGGCGTGGTAGTATATACACGAGTACATACACCGCGACGCTGTGGGCACGCTTCCAACGCAGGAACTTTTGACTTTTCCTTGATGGTTTTGCGACCTTTACGAATCAATTGGTTAGTTGTTGCCATAAGGCATCCTTCTCCCGTTTGGTATAAAACAAAAAAATGGGCCAACGCACCATCTATCTGACAATAATTGCAGATTTCGGGGCACCCATTTTTAGGACAGTGTATTATAAAGAGTTGTTGCTGCTATTTCAACCACTTATGAATGGTTTCGCTTTACAACATTTGATAGATATGCATTCAGGCCCTTATTGTATCACTTTATAGATTTTTCATCGAAAAATAGCGTAATAAATAAAACACAAAAGCCAACTCAAGCATCGTCAAGAAAAGATATTTAACATTTAAATGCCGCTTGATAGCAAATAAGTGGTGGTATTTATCCTAATTTTCAAGTCATACTGCTCAATCAAACTAAGATAAATACCGTTGTGCTTGTGAATAACCAAACTAATAAAAATTACTTCTATTACTTAGCTTTTTTGTCAGAGGTTTGTTTGTCTGAGTCTTTTTCACTGCCAGTTTCTTTTTTATCAGCTTCTTCTACCTTGCTGTTTTCTTCTTTGCTTTCTGTACCTTTTTCCTCGTCGTCAGTACTGGCTTTTTTTACTTTAGCCTCACTACTGCTATCATCAGTAATAGCACGATTGGCTAGCTTTGCTTCTGGGGCAAAGGTCGCTTGAGCCACACCAATTACTTCATCAATTAGCTGGCTATTGTAATGCACGCCGATCGCTACAGCGGTAACAGGAATGAAACGACGAACCCAAGACAGGTTGATCTGGTCTAAATCGACCCCTACTTGACTCGCGATACTGTCTATTTGTTCCGCATAATAATTTACGTTTTGATTCTTTAATCCTAAGTTTTTAAGCTCTCTATGTAGCCCTCTACTCTGAGCATTATCAAGTAAGCCTTTACCAATACCTAGACCTGCCAATAAGGCTTGTTTCTCTTGCATCTTGCTCAAGTCGGCGTTTGATAGTAGCTCGTAGGCCATTTTGACGCCTTGTTTACCTGTCAGCGGTTTATTGTATACAGCAGCAATTTGATAAACCGTACGTAATGAAACCAGCAATAGCCATAGTGTATCAGCGAGCAAACCCGGTAGACCTGCCAAACCTGTCAAACCACCTATCGCTGCAAGCGCACGGTTTTGGTTAGCAATATCAGTAGCCAGTGCATAACGCTCTTCGTCATCTAAGGTAGCAATATTGGCAAAACGGTGCTCATTGGGTAAGTCTAGTTGACTCCAATTGGCCGCAAGTTTGGCCACTTGTGCAAATGCCCCATCAACTGTCGATTGGAAAAAGCTATTCGGTACGACTTTTTTAGCATATTTACCGTAAGTAGCAAAGCGTGGCCCTAATAGTTGCTGCGTAGCCTTTAAGGTTTGCTCACGAAACAAGTCCTGCTGATAATCTTCATCACCTAAATCGACGGCTTTGTATTGGCGTGGTTTGCCTGTCTTCGCATTTACGTTGTCAATCATAGCTCCTACGCGTTCAAGATTGTTACGAGTAAAAGAGCCAATAGTAGTGATGCTTTTAGAAAGAGTACTACGCTTTGCCATTATGATGTCCTTAATATGGTGAGTTAATTTTTAATATATTAGTATTATAATATGATAGTTAATTATTAATAATGAATTTGCTATTTTAGCCAGTTATCGTAACTGGTGTCAGTGCGAACAATGTTATTAGAATCACGAATTTTGTATCTAAAGTATAATTCCGTCCATAGTCAGTAGCTAGGCTTGCTTCTCATTTTTTAAATTGGCACTACATGATAAGTGTTATTTGTCGTTATTTTGCACTTGTGCAAAGATTTCGAAAGCTTGATACGTTATCATGTGCCATAATTCACAGTACACTTGTACTTTATTTATAAATAGCCATTTACAGAACATAGGTTTCTCTACGACTCATACAATGGCGATAAAGCACAACGTCACTTAATATTGAACAATAGAGCCAATATTTAAAAACGATTATTGAAGGCAATTTGAAATATTGTTACTCATAAGGAATAGAATATGCGTCGCGTAGTTATTACTGGAGCAGGGATAGTCTCTTGTATCGGACATGATTTAGACACTGTTACAACTGCCCTCAAAGAAGGTCAGTCTGGCATCACATTTAATGACTCTTATGCTGAGCACGAGTTTAAATCACACGTGAGCGGCAGTATCAATCAATCAGAACTTGATACTAGCGGTATCGATCGTAAGCTGAAACGGTTCTTTAGTGACGCCAGTCTCTATGCTTACGTTAGTGCGCTAAATGCGATTGAGCACTCAGGGCTATCGCTTGATACCATCAATAACAATCCACGCGTGGGTGTGGTGGCAAGTTCAGGCGGCGCATCAACAGAAAACATCGTTAATGCTATCGATGCGATGCGCGAAAAAGGTCTACGCGGTGTCGGCGCCATGGCGGTACCAAAGACAATGGGCAGTTCGGTATCAGCCGCTTTGGCAACTGGTCTAAAAATCCAAGGTGTCTCCTACTCGCTCACCTCTGCTTGCGCAACTTCAACACACTGTATCGGTCATGCTGCTGAGCTTATCCAACTGGGTAAAGCAGATGTAATACTGGCTGGTGGTAGTGAAGCTGAACACTGGACACAGTCTTGTATGTTTGATGCCATGGGTGCAGTGAGTACTCAGTATAATGACACACCCAAACTTGCTTCTAGAGCCTATGACAAAGACCGTGATGGTTTTGTGATCGCTGCTGGTGGTGCAATGGTTGTTGTAGAAAGTCTCGAGCATGCTCAGGCACGCGGTGCTAACATTTTGGCTGAAATCGTTGGCTATGGTGCCAGCTCTGATGGCGCAGAAATGGTTGCGCCAAGTGGTGAAGGTGCTGTTCGCTGTATGCAACAAGCCTTAACCGAAGCTGGATTAGAAAGTGTTGATTACATCAACAGCCATGGTACTAGTACACCGCTGGGCGACATCACTGAGCTTAAAGCGATTGCTAAAGTATTTGGTAACGATGTCAGTAAAGTACCCGCTATCAGCTCAACCAAATCGATGACAGGCCATAGTTTGGGCGCTGTTGGTGCACAAGAGCTGATTTATTGTCTACTAATGCTACAAGAAGGCTTTATTGCACCAAGTATCAATGTTGATAACTTAGATCCTGCTGCTGAAGGTTTTGATATCGTCACTCAAAAGCGTGACGCAAAACTTGAAACCTTGATGAGTAATAGCTTTGGCTTTGGTGGCACTAACGCTACTCTAATTATTAAAAAGTTTGACGCTTAACCCATGCTTGTATCAAATCATAATACAACTGAGCAGACAGATTCTGCGCCATCGCCAGCTAGCAAACCTAGCTGGCGTTTTGGTGACTTGTCTGCTGCAGAGCTGATGCCGCAGTTACAGCGTCATTTGCTCGATCAAGATATTAAAGCAAACTGGCAACTTGTTTGGCTTAATAATAATGATGGTCGACCCGTGATTGGCTTACTCCCAAAAGTCAGCTGGACTGTATTTCCCAATGATGAGCAAGCTTCTAGTGACTCACCCAATATTTATAAAGTGATTAAAAGTTGTCGCGACACTGCTGTAAGTAGCGCTAATAATAGTTATGCTAGCACAACATCTTATAAGAGCTATCTAGAGTGGCAAAAGGAGCTGATCGGCTATAGCAATGCTCAAAAAGCTAATAACGACAAATGGTATATCAATAAAGAAGAGAACCTGAAACCCAGTTATTATCATGGGCTAATCGGTTTTATCGGTTATGATATTGCGGCCCATGAGCTAAGCCCTGCCGATAGGGTTGAATTGGCCATGCAGCCTTGTGCTTCATTAGGACATTATGATATCTACCTAACACCCAAAGCACATGCTGATACAGGTTGGGAGTTAAAGACTCATTTGGCTGATGACACTTCTGAGAATATCGGTCATAAGACAAACGATAATATTATAACCACTATTACCTCTTACCTAAACGAGCTTGATCAAAAGCTGTCTAATCAATATCTCCATCAACCACAGTCTAAAGACTCATCAAATATTACACCCCTCGTTTTGAATCCACAGTGGAGTAAGCTTGATTATCAACAAGCATTTAATCGTACTCAAGACTATCTACAGCAAGGTGACTGCTATCAAATTAACTTGACACAGAAATGGTCGGGCAAACTACCGTACAAAAACGATGTGAATCAACCAATAGCCGCGCTTATTGATTATTTGCCTGCACTATATCGCAATACAAAAGCGCCTTTTGCAGGATACATGAGCGTTGGTGGCAGTGATGGTGATTATATAAATGAAAGCAGCAGCTTTGATAAAGATAGCAGTCATTTTGAGTTGTTGAGCTGCTCACCTGAATTGTTTTTTACATTCACTAGAGAAAGTGGCTCTGACAAACACTTTATTCGCACTAAGCCTATCAAGGGAACCATGCCGCGAGGGTCTACTAACGAGCTGGATGGACACTATAAACAGCAACTGGTCAATAGTGAAAAAGACCGTGCCGAAAATGTCATGATTGTAGATTTACTGCGTAATGACTTAGGTAAATACGCCAAAATTGGCAGTGTGAAAGTACCACAGTTATTTGCAATTGAGAGTTTTAGCAATGTGCATCATATGGTCAGCACTATCACTGCTGAACTAAAAGCTGATACTCATCCGCTAGCTGTATTATTTGGTAGTCTGCCTGCTGGTTCTATTACTGGTACACCAAAAAAACGCGCTGTCGAGATCATCGCTGAATTGGAATCTACGCCACGCGGTGCCTATTGTGGCACTATGGGATATATGAATTTTGATGGTAGTGGTCAATGGAATGTACTCATTCGTACATTACAAGCCAATGCTTCGTCGAATAATAGCCCTAATAAGGGAAAACACGTTAACCTATGGGCAGGTGGCGGTATTACAGTCGCGTCTGATTGTGATGCTGAATACCAAGAATGCTTAGATAAAGTAGGTAACCTATTGTCAGTGCTTGCTCAAACAGCGACGGCTAAAAGAAGCTAAGGTAGCAAATTCAAATATTATTGCGAATTTAAAGAAAAATAAAGCCTGCCAACATAACGTTGACAGGCTTTATTCTTAAGACTTATCAATAGTATTTTACGTTATAAGTAAAAAGGCTCACCTATCAATATTCTATATTAGGTTATCAATCTAATATTATTCAGCAACGCTAGCCTCAGCTTGCAAGACTTTTAGAGCATCAATCAAACGCTCATTTTGCTCTGCCGTACCGATGGTAATACGCAAGTATTCTGCAATACGCGGCTTATTGAAATGGCGAACGATAATACCTTGCTCACGTAACGCACTTGCCACAGCACTAGCATCGCCATCTTTCGGACGGGCGAATACGAAGTTGGCATGTGATGGTAGAACGTTATAACCCAATGCGGTCAGCTCTGTCGTTAGCGAAGTACGTAAATCAATCACTTGCTGACGGGTTTGCTCAAAATACTCAGTATCTAACACACTCGCAGTCGCCCCAGCCTGAGCCAACTTATCTAATGGATAGCTGTTAAAGCTATTTTTCATACGTGTTAGTGCTTCAATCAATGATGCATTACCGAAGGCCATACCAACGCGCAATCCAGCAAGCGAACGTGACTTTGAAAAGGTTTGGGTCACGATAACGTTATCACACTCATTGATTAAGCTCACCGCCGAGACTGGAGCATCTGCATCGCTTTCATCTATCTGAGCAAAATCGATATACGCTTCATCAATAACAATGACCGCATTAGAATGCTCACTTGCAAGCTTACGGATATCAGCAAGGGATAATAGTAAACCCGTTGGTGCATTAGGGTTGGCAATGATAATACCGCTACAAGGTTGACGATAAGCATCAGGGTCAATGCTAAAATCTTCCTCTAAAGGAATCTGTACGAGCTCTACACCAAACGTCTGTGCATATACAGGATAGAAGCTATAACCAATATCAGGTGATAATAGCGGACGCTCTTTTAAAAAGAAACTCGCAAATACTAAAGCCAAGACTTCATCTGAACCATTACCGACAAATACTTGATTGATATCAAGGTTGTATGACTGTGCCAATGCAGCACGTAAATCATTAGATTCAGGGGTAGGATACAAACGCAACTCATCAGCCTGCTGTTCTAGGACCTTGGCAATAGCCTCCCCAACTTTTGGCGAGGGTGGAAATGGGTTTTCATTGGTATTTAGTTTACATAGATTATCGTGTTGCGGCTGCTCACCTGGAATATAAGGTGACAAATTGCGCGCTTTAGACGACCACAGTCTGGTGTCTATCTTTGACTCACTCATAAATTATCCTACTATTAGCCAAAAAGACTATTAAAAATAAATATAAAAAGCAAAAGCTAAAAATTCAAAATCAATTATTGATAACGATAACGAGCTGAACGCGCATGGGCTTCTAGGTCCTCACGCTGCGCTAAAATATCTGCCGTCTCAGCCAAAGGTTTGCTGCCAGACTCACTGCAATAAATGATGGATGACTTCTTTTGAAAATCATAAACACCTAATGGAGAAGAAAAGCGCGCCGTACCTGATGTTGGCAGCACATGGTTCGGTCCTGCACAGTAATCTCCAATCGCTTCAGGCGTATGACGACCCATAAAAATAGCGCCCGCATGACGAACATCATCTAGCAGTGCGTCAGGGTTATCAACGGACAATTCTAAATGCTCAGGTGCGATACGATTGATGAGCGCCATACCTTCGCTACGATTTTTTACCAATATCAGTGCGCCGCGGTTCTGAAGTGAATCACGTGCGATATCTGATTTTGGTAGTTCGGCCAATGCTTTTTCTATTTCAAGCGCTACTTCATTAAGCTGTTCTTCGCTAGTTGTCACAAAGATAGCTTGCGCGATACGGTCATGCTCTGCTTGTGATAGCAAATCCATCGCTAGCCAATCAGCTCGATCTTGTGCTTCGCCTTCTGCATATACCAATACTTCTGAAGGACCAGCAATCATATCGATACCAACCTGACCAAATACCGCACGCTTAGCTGCTGCGACATATTTATTACCTGGTCCTGTGATTTTGTCTACGGCTGGGATCGTTTCAGTGCCATAGGCCAAGGCTGCTACAGCCTGAGCACCACCAATGGTAAAGACACGATCAACTTGAGACAGATAGGCCGCTGCCAATACTAGCGGGTTAAGCACACCTTTAGGCGCTGGTACCACCATGATGACTTCAGTAACGCCAGCGACTTTAGCAGGAATGGCATTCATCAATACTGAAGAAGGATATGAAGCCAAACCGCCCGGTACATAAATCCCAACACGATCAAGTGGCGTGACTTTTTGACCTAGACGATTGCCTAGCTCATCTTCATACTGCCATGTTTCTTGTACTTGGCGCTTATGGAATGTCTGTACCCGCGTCGCTGCTGTAGTCAACGCTTTCTTTACTTTTTCATCAAGGTTGGCAAACGCTTCTGCAAGCGAGTCTTTAGACAGCTCTAACTCTTGCATCGACGTTGCTGGATGCTGGTCAAACTGCTGAGTCAATGCCAATACGACGCTATCACCATCAGCACGTACTTGCGCGATGATATCATCGACGGTATGTAATAATTCAGCATCATTAACGGTTTCAAAAGCAAGTAATTGTGTCAATTGACTATCAAAATCGGCATCTTGGGTACTTAACTGGCGCATGACCTAATCCTATATTTGAGCGTAAAGTAGTGCTAAAAATTAACGGTTCAAAACTAAGCAAAGTAAGTTTGTCTTTCAAAAATATTGCAGCTTAGTCGATGTCTTCTTGTCTAAATTTTACGATGATTTTATATTTTCGCAAGCTAAGACAACAAAACCAGTTTAGCACGCTACGTCACTCATAGCCTGCTAAACTGGTTTAAAAATTTGTATAACCATGCTTTATATTACCAATGACTTGCACCGGACAATTAGCCATTGGCGATACTACTTTTAAAGCTATCTAAAATTGGTTCTAGTAATGCAAATTTGCGCTTATAGCTTACTTGATTGACGATTAGACGTGATGAAACATCACAAATATGATCGCGTGCTTCAAGTCCATTGGCGCGCAATGTATTACCTGTATCGACCACATCGACAATCAAATCACCCAAACCAACCAATGGCGCAAGCTCCATTGAACCGTAAAGTTTGATAACGTCGACTTGCTGACCTTGGCTAGCAAAATAAGCACGAGCGACATTGACATATTTGGTCGCGATACGCAGACGTCGATTCGGTAGCGGTGCATCTTTCACACCAGCAGTCATCAGTTTGCACTGGGCAATCTGCAAATCGAGCAATTCATAGACATGATTGGCACCATGCTCAAGCAGCACATCCTTACCCGCCACCCCAAAATCAGCCGCACCATGTTCAACATAGGTCGGCACGTCGCTGGCACGCAAAATCAATACACGCACATTTGGATTTGAGGTTGGAAAAATAAGTTTACGTGATGCTTCAGGATCTTCTAAAAGATCAACGCCAGCCGCACGTAGCAGTGGCATGGTTTCTTCTAGGATACGGCCTTTTGATAAGGCTAAAGTTAGACCTGAAAACTCATCGTTTACTTCGTTTAATAAACCGCTGGCTGGTAAAGGTTTTCTTGTCTCAGTCATAATGACATCGTGTCCATGTGCAGTCCCCTATTAAAAGGAGAGTTTTTAATTTATAACGTAATATGCATAAACGCTAATACTGAATTAATCAATACTAAGCGTTGGTATTAATACGCTCTATGTTCACGCCTAAGCTACGCAGCT
This sequence comes from Psychrobacter sp. AOP7-A1-24, assembly GCF_052376235.1. Taxonomy (NCBI): domain Bacteria; kingdom Pseudomonadati; phylum Pseudomonadota; class Gammaproteobacteria; order Moraxellales; family Moraxellaceae; genus Psychrobacter; species Psychrobacter sp. AOP7-A1-24. Next base: position 12,428 of record NZ_JBQSVM010000036.1, read on the forward strand.
TGTCTTCAACATGCTCGTAACCACGATCGATGTGGTAAATACGGTCGATTAAGCTCTTGCCTTCAGCAGTCGCCGCCGCCATCACCAATGACATAGACGCACGTAAATCGGTCGCCATGACTGGTGCTGCAGTAAAGTTTTCAACACCTTTGACTACGGCAGTGTGACCATCAACCTGAATAGAAGCGCCTAAACGATTGAGCTCTGGTACATGCATATAGCGGTTTTCGAAGATGTTTTCTATAAAAGTACTCGTACCATCCGCTAAACAAGCAATAGCCATTAGCTGAGCTTGCATATCCGTTGGAAAACCAGGGTGTGGCTGTGTACGAATATCAACTGCCTTCGGACGGCCTTTCATTTGCGCGCGAATCCAATCATCACCTGTTGTAATAACCGCACCCATATCTTCGAACTTCTCTAATACTGGCGTCAGCAATAGAGCAGATGTTTTTTTGGTCAATACGTCGCCACGTGTCATCAAGGCACCAGCGAGGTATGATCCTGTTTCGATACGATCAGGGACGACTGAGTACTCACAGCCATGTAGACGCTCTACCCCTTCGATGGTCATCGTTGATGTACCAATACCACTGATTTTGGCACCCATCGCAACCAGCATGTTTGCTAAATCAACCACTTCTGGCTCTAACGCACAGTTGCCCAAAACAGTTGTGCCTTTTGCCAATGCTGCGGCCATAATAACGTTTTCAGTACCGCCGACGGTAATCATATCAAACGAGAAGTTACAGCCTAGTAGCTTGCCACCTTTCGGTGCTTGGGCTTTTACATAGCCATTCTCTACACTGATTTCGGCACCCATCGCTTCAAACGCTTTTAGATGCTGATCAACAGGGCGTGAACCAATGGCACAACCACCTGGCAATGATACTTCGGCTTCGCCAAAACGTGCAAGTAGCGGCCCTAGTACTAAGATTGAAGCACGCATGGTTTTAACCAAATCATACGGGGCATAAAAATTATCGATGCTTTTGGTATCGCAGGTGACTGTATTGTCTTGCTTTTGGATTTTGATACCCATACCACCGATCAATTCAATCAACGTTCGCACGTCTTGTAGTGACGGCACGTTGTGCAATGTCGTTGGAGTCTCAGCTAATATCATAGCTGCAAGTAACGGCAAAGCAGCATTTTTGGCGCCAGAGATAGTGACTTCCCCTGCGATACGACTACTACCGGTGATTAAGAACTGATCCATAAAAGTGACAACCTAGCTGTGAGTGTAGAAAATAGAGAAAATTAAAAAGATATTTTTAAAGGGGAAAGACGTAAATCTCTAACCTTTTTGCTGAGTTTCCCATTCAGCAGGTGTCAATGCTTGAATATTAAGCGCATGAATATCACCACTGGCAATTTTATCGTTTACTAACGCGTAAATCGCTTGTTGACGCTGTACAGCGCGTTTGCCCTCAAAACTGGCATCAACCACACGCACATCAAACTTATTACCTTGATTGGCTGCTTGAATAAAAGCGTCTGGGAAGTGAGTCTGTAAAAATGCAATCAAGTCGTCAGCGTTCATGCTCATAAAATATCCTGTCTTATATAAATAGGTTTTATTTGAATGGCAACATTATAACAAGAGTTTGAACATCTTACAGCACTGTCTGTGTATAAGCGCACATGACATATACATATCATCAATTTTACATAAACTGGATACAATGTCAGGCGCTTTTAGCCTGCTGTCGCGCATCGGCTATAATTACTGACTATAAATAGCACTGCCCAAACAGTCACCGTAATGGTTGCTTGGACGATAAAAGAGGCTAAATGATATACTAAAATTTTAACGTCTTTCCATTTGAGTAACTCGCCTTATGGTACGTTTTTCTATCACGGTATCTGACTGACTTGCCAAGCTAAACTTAACATCAGATTGACTCAAGCTCTCTGGAATCTCAAGCTGTATGACGACTCTCGTCTTCATATTGCATCGTTCTGGTGTGCACCAATCTTGATTAACACCTTTTTCGATAATGTCATCCCATTTGATATCATAATCGTATTTTTTATTGACCTGCTCTAACTTTGGCACTATAACCTTGCTTAAATAAACAGGACGATCATTCTCTTTGAGTGCATTATATTGACTCATCTCTGAATCAGTTAACGGTATATTAGCAATAGGTTGTGAGCCAGGATTTTTTTTTGATGATAATATCAATTCCTTTTATAGGATCATTACCTCCCGCGGCAAATGTCAACGAAGGCACGGCTAAAGTTAGGCTTAGTAGCGATAGTTTGAGTAGTTTCATGAGGGTAGTCCTTTAGTTTGGGTTGGCTTTCCTTAACTTATGGTCTTATATATTTTAATAGCGACCTTTCTATAATAGAGATAGACGGCATTGAATGAACAGTCTTTTTTTGTATTTATAATTATGAATATACAAATATAGCGAAACATAAAAAGCCCCAGCAGGCGCTATGCCAAACTGGGGTTCCGTATTAGGTGTTCATTAGCAAGTAGAATAGCTCTTTAAAAAGCTATTTAGGGCACTATTTTAAAGGCTGTTTGAAGCGCTATCAAAAAATACTCTAAACTATTTTAGTTACTTCAGCTCTTTGTCTAGATAAGTCAGCACTTGCGCGCGTACGTCATTAACCCAGCGTAACGGCGGTGCCATCGCGCCTATACTGGTAGCGTGACTGGCCCCTTCGATCTCACCTGTTTCGACAGTTACCCCTGCTTTTTTAAACGCTTCTGTCATCTTAACTGTATTGGTGACATGTACAATTTTGTCTTTTTCAGCGGTTAACAATAAATACGGTGGCTGCGCACCTTTAATCTGACGATCCGGCATCACCTGATCAGGCGTGGCGTTTGGACCAAACGCTGTTGCACTACTATACTTGCGGAAATCATAGCTATAAGGACCCGCAATCCCGATCACGGTTGCTATATCTGTTGGCTTAATGCCATAAGGCGCCAAAAAGTCCTCGTTAGCAACGGCTGCTACTGCATTGAACGCGCCAGCAGAGTGCCCCATTACTGCTAAGCGTGACGGATCAGCATAGAGACTGGTTGCATTCTCTACGCTCCAAGCAATCGCTTGAGCTGCGTCTTCGACATAGTCAGGATAGACATGCTCAGGCGCTTTACGGTAATTGATTACTGCAGTGACATAACCTGCTTTGGCTAGGCTCTGACCGACGAAAGCATATTGTTCTTTATTACCACTCTCCCATGAGCCACCATGGACGAATACCACCATAGGGTAGCTAGTATTGATAGCACTTTGAGCTTTCATTGCTTGTGCTAGAGGCTTTGGATAATAGATATCTAGGTCTTGTGAAGGCTGATCACCATATAGAATATCCTTACTCACTCCAACGCCACCACTAGAAGTAATCCCATTAACAATAGCTAATGGTGATAATGCCTGTGCGTTTTGCGTGGCTAGCGCAATACTGCCCAATGCCAATATTGCTGCGCCGCCAACCCTCAACGTACGTACTTTTCTATGAGCAGGTTTGTTATGTACTCCTACATTGCCAATGGCGATCGTCTCTTCGTCTTGTTGAATATTTGCCCGTGAATCCTTCATTACCAGTATCCTATTATATTTATCAATAATGAGTAGCTATTTGACAGCAAAAAACTTTATCCATTGGCCAGTGATATTTTTCGAAATTAGTATCATTGACCAATATGCTGACTCTGTTACGTTTGACTATTAATATAGTAACTACTGGCTAAAGATTTCTCGTGCCTTTACTGTTATTACTATTTAGGCTTATTGTGATTGACTTAATTTCTCGCTTGGCTAACTAAAGGCTTTTACTGGTTTTGATAAAGGTCAACATAAGGGCTTGATGACGGCTGCGTAGTATTAGCTTCTTCTTCCGTTATTACGATAGGCGTTGCCGTACTGACACTAGTATCTTGAGCAGCTGGTGCTACTGCAGGATTGGCCAAATTGTTCTCATGCATGATGTCATCATTATCTATTTTCACCCCTCTATCGTCGACGACAGTCGTTAGTAATACCAGCTCGGTGACCCCAACGGTACTATTAGCAATATCAATCAAATGACTTTGCTGAGTGGGTGTCATACGGCCCATGATATAAACCGCGCCATTGTTAGTAACCGCTTTGACCTGTGAGGCGCTGATACCATCGCTCGCGGCTACTTTTGCCAGTAGCTTTGAAGTGATATAACCGTCATGAACCGTTGAGCTATAACCTTTTGAGGCACTGACTTCCATCTCGTTATAAACACGGCGCACATCTGGCATAGAGCTAACGACTTTTTCTACTTCTGCTTTAAGCGCTTCTGTCGGTACTTCACCTGTGAGCAGCACTTCGCTATTGAAGCTATCGATACCCATACGGCTGGTTTGCTGCAAATCTTCTTTTAATCCGTACACATTGATTTTGGCAGTATGTTCAATACTACGATCGAGCAAACGCTGCGGAATCGTACGCTCAGTCATTGGCACACCATAAGTTCCTTCTGTACTATTGGTCAGATAGTTGGTGGCGCAACCTGTACTGACAACGCTGGCAGCAATCATAATGCCTGTCGTAATACGGCGTGATGAACCAAAAATAGCAGTGCGCAAATGCATCCGTGTCATTATTTACCTCTTAGAACATGGTTGTGACAATTTTATAAATTGAACAAATCTTAGTCTAGGCTGTATCTTTATTCAAAAAACACAGCCTAGTGGTAACGAGCTAAATAATATAGCTGTAAGCCAATACTGTATCTGATTTATAATAAGCTGACTATAACCGCTACTGTACTTAATTTTGGCCGTCAGCGGTTAGGTTTTTGGTAACGAATCTTACTCGTCAATTATGGTTAGATACGTTATTTGGCAGAATCTATTTTATTCATTCTATTACCATGCCCTAGCTATAAAGGCATTTTGAATCCATTCTGGTTGATTGTCTAAGCGCTCATTTTGTGGGTGGTACAAACTACTCGTCGTATCGTTCGTCGTATTATAAGCAATGACATCAAATCGGCAGTCATAATGAGCATACTCAGGATGCTGCTGTAAAAAGGACTGCGCTGTCTTAATAACCTTGCGCTGTTTGCTTGCTGTCACGCTGAGTGCTGCATCACCATAATTCGAAGACTTGCGCTGACGAACTTCAATAAATACTAGCGTTGACCATGCTGCACCTGTTTCAATCATGACCAGATCCAGCTCACCTACTTTTGGTTGTTGCCAGTTTTTTGCCACCAACCTTAATCCTTTCGCCTGTAAATACTCACACGCTTGCTGCTCAAACCGACTACCTTGGCGTTGTTTTGGCGAGGTTAAAATCAAGGGCTTATGATTCGGCATGAGGTTAACTTGTCTGCTTAACATTTGAGAATTATCATAGCACAACATGCTAAACTAGCCACTTCTGCGCGCTCTGCTCTCAAATCTATCAATCTCCTGACTTACAATTTGATTGAAAAACCATAGACAATGATGGTAGTTACTAGCGCACTCGTATTTTTTAACGTCTTTTTAATGACCCGAGGTTTTCATGTCTACCCCTACTGCGATGCCAGCTTGTCTCTATATCGTTGCTACGCCGATTGGCAATATGTCCGACATGACACCGCATGCAATTGATGTCTTAAAGCAGGTCGCTATCATTGCCTGCGAAGACACCCGCACCTCAGGTAAGCTATTGTCACATTTTGGCATTGATACCAAAGGCAGCAAAGGTGACGAGACAAAAGACTCAGAGACTCGTCCTACCAAAAATAGTGTCGAAAATGATGATACGACCACCAAGCAAAAAGGCCACAATAAGCTATGGGCCTATCACGAGCATAATAGCGCCATTCAAACGCCTAAGATTATTGAGATGATTGAGCAAGGTCATTCGGTTGCCTTGATTAGTGATGCTGGTACACCTTTGGTCAGCGATCCAGGTTATCAGTTGGTACAAGCCGCACATGAAGCTGGCGTGACCGTATCACCTATCGTTGGGGCTTCTGCTGCCATTGGCGCATTGTCAGTAGCAGGACTACCATCTGATCGATTTAGCTTTATTGGGTTTTTACCGGCCAAAACGCACGGTCGTCAAAAACAACTGAGCGATCTAACTTCCCGTACCGAAACTTTAATCTTTTATGAAGCGCCGCATCGCATCGTATCTAGCCTAGAAGACATGGCGACTATATTCGGTGCAGACCGTGCGGTGACTTTTTGCCGTGAATTGACCAAAACGTTTGAAACGGTACATAAGAGCGCCCTTGGCGAGTTGGTCGATTTTGTCAAAGCAGATGACAATCAACAACGCGGTGAGATCGTCGTGGTCATCGCTGGCCTCAGTGTGGCAAAAGATACTGACGACATCAGTATTCATGATAAATTACTACAGCGCTTGCTAGAGGACTTATCGGTCAAAAAAGCGGCCGCGCTAGCCTCTGATATCACTGGTGTGAAAAAGAATGCACTTTATCAGCGTCTACTAGAATTACAAGCTGACTAGTTTTTGACAATATAAAAATAGCTATACAAAGATAACTGTTTATAAATTAATTGAAGAGAGGTAAGCGATGTACGATGTAATGGCGATAGGCAATGCGTTGGTTGATCATGAGTATATGCTGTCAGATGCGGCGTTAGAAGAAACCGAGCTGACCAAAGGCAATATGACTTTGGCAGAGTTTGAGGAGCAACAGCAACTACTGGCCTATTTTAAGTTGGCTAAAATAGAGCCATCGAAGCAAGCAGGCGGCGGATCGGCAGCCAATACGATGTTTACCTTTGCCAGCTTAGGCGGTAAACCATTTTACGCTTGCCGCGTCGGTGATGACGATCAAGGGGCCTTTTACCTCAGAGACTTACACGAAGCAGGTGTCACAACCTCAGACAAATCTATTCATACAGGCGGTGTGACCGGCTCATGTGTGGTTGCCGTTACAGAAGATGGCGAGCGTACCATGCAGACTTACCTTGGTACCTCAAGTGAGATTGTCGCTGATAATGTTGATTTTGATGCGTTGACGCAAGCGGACTGGCTATATATAGAAGGCTATCTGGCGATGTCTGAAAGTATCCAACCAGCGATGACTCAACTACGTCAGCAAGCAGGTATTCATAATGCAAAAATCGCAGTGAGTTTCGCTGATCCTGCGGTAGTAAAATTTGCCAAGGATGGTTTACTTAATATGCTAGGCAATAAAGTTGCCGTCATATTCTGTAATAGCGAAGAAGCGAAGTTGTTTACGGAGAAGAAACAAATTAAGGCGGCAGCACGTGGCTTGCTTGAGTATTGCCATACAGCAGTTGTGACTGATGGCCCTAATGGGGCAACTATCGCCCATAAACCTGATGACAATTCAGACATTGAGGTTTATGACGTTGCCACACCAGTAGTCGCCAACGTCATCGATACCAATGGTGCCGGTGATAACTACGCTGGTGCTTTCTTATATGCGTTATCACAGCAGTATAGTCTGCCAGAATGTGGTCGTCTTGCCAGCGAAATATCAGCACAAGTGATTCAGCAGTTTGGACCTCGCCTGACTTCGCAGGATTATCGAGATATCGCGCAGCGTGTACTCTCTGCTTAATCGGCAAAATATCTGTTGGACGCAAAAAAAGCCCATATCGATTTGATATGGGCTTTTTGCTTGTATCATTCAAAATTCAGCTTTGCTTAAACAGTTTTCTCACTTTAATAAGTACTCTTTATATTAAGCAGTAGCTAATGCTTGTGCTAGATCGGCCTTGATGTCTTCTATATGCTCAATACCAATCGATAGTCGTACCATGTCTGTGCTCACACCAGCGTTTTCTAGCTCTTGCTCATTCAACTGACGATGCGTGGTCGTCGCTGGATGACAGGCCAATGATTTTGCATCGCCGATGTTTACCAAACGAGTAATCAATTGCAGCGCATCAATGAAACGCGCCCCTGCTTCTAGCCCGCCTTTTACGCCAAAGGTTAAAATAGCAGAAGGCGTACCTTTCATGTATTTTTTGGCAAGCTCATGCTCAGGATGGTCAGACAGACCTGCGTATTTGACCCAAGCAACTTTGTCATGGTCACGCAGGTATTCTGCGATGGCTTGAGCATTTTGCACATGACGCTCCATACGCAGACTTAGCGTTTCCATACCTTGTAAGATACCAAAGGCATTAAGCGGGCTAAGTGCTGCACCAGTGTTGCGTAGCGGCGCAACGCGAGCACGAGCGATAAAGGCTGGCGCGCCTACGTCTTTGACGAAATTTACCCCATGATAGCTTTGATCTGGCGTGTTCAAAAGTGGGAAACGTTCAGGATAATCGCCCCAAGCAAACTTACCACTATCAACAATCGCACCACCGATTGACGTACCTGTCCCGCTCATATACTTGGTCAATGAGTGAATGACGATATCTGCACCAAACTCAAATGGACGGCATAGTGCAGGCGTCGCCACCGTATTATCAATCACAACAGGCACACCGTATTCGTGAGCGACATCACTGAGCGCTTGAATATCAACGATATTACCTAGTGGGTTACCGATACTCTCTGCAAAAACCATTTTAGTTTTGTCATCAATTAAGTCACGAATGGCTTCTGGGTCTTTATGATCAAAGAAACGCACCTCGATACCTTGACGCGGCAAAGCATGGGCAAATAAATTATAAGTACCACCATATAGCGTTGATACAGCGACGATATTATCGCCTGCTTCACAAATCGTCTGAATGGCATAAGTGATAGCGGCCATACCAGATGCGACGGCAAGCGCACCGATACCGCCTTCCAACGCCGCAACTCGCTCTTCTAGCACAGCGTTGGTCGGGTTCATGATACGAGTATAGATGTTGCCTGCGACCTTTAGATCAAATAAATCTGCACCATGCTGAGTATTATCAAACGCATATGAACTGGTATGATAAATAGGCACAGCAACTGACTTGGTTGTTGGTTCTACACTATAGCCAGCATGAATCGCCAAAGTCTCAAGATGTTGAGGGGTTGCTGATGTTTGGGCTGTCTGCTGGTCTGCTTGTTCATCACTCATAGTACATTCCTTTATATTAATAAAACATTATTGATTAACGAGACGCTACTCGAAAACTACTTTAGAAAAACCACCTTAAAAAAGCTATCTTAAAAAAACCATCTACCAAATCATAGCAATAAAAAAAGCCAAGTTCATCAGAACTCGACTTTTTTATTGAATATAATGCTAAAGCTGTTACTTAGCTATTCAGCTTTCAGATGGCGAACGCGTTTTTATTTATAGTAAGCGTTTTCTGTACGAGTATGGTCAGTATCGTCAACCACTTGCGTTAGCTCTGGAATTTGCTGTTTAAGCTGTACTTCAACGCCTTGACGCAAAGTCATATCAACGGCTGAACACCCTTGGCAACCACCGCCAAATTTCAATACAGCCGTTAGACCAATGCCTTCTTCATCAATAAGCTCAAGTAGCTGTACGTCACCACCATGCGCTGCCAAACCAGGGTTAATCTCTGACTGCAATACGTAGTTGATGCGTTCTTCGACACTAGCATCAGCGCCTACTTTAGGTACTTTAGAGTTCGGCGCGCGGAAAGTCAGCTGACCACCAAAACGGTCTTTATTATAATCGATGACCGCATCTTCTAAATAAGGTACTGACGCCGCCTCGATAAAGGCAGAAAACTTCTCGTAAGTAAAACGCAAATCCGCGCTGTCTTCTTCACCTGGTTGGTTATAAGCCATGCAACACTCTGCACGCGGTGTACCAGGATGTTCAACAAAGATACGTACACCGATGCCATCAATATCTTGTTTAGACAATAAATCTGCCAAATAGCCTTGAGCTGACTCAGTGATAGTGATGTTGCTCTTTGCTTCGACTTGCTCGGTATCTAGTGCTGATTCATAGCCAGCAGTTTGGTCTAATTGGTTATCAGCTTGGTTTTGATCACTCATAATGTTTCCTATGCGCTATGACACAAACGCTATATCTATTATGGCTACTGTGTCGTGAATTTGGATTTTCAAAATATTTACGGCTTATATAAGACATGCAGACTAGCAATGATTGTGATTTATTATTGTATGACATTGGCCGACATGAGTATCAAGTTAATCCGTCTATAGCAGTCATTATACCTCAATCAAGCATCAATTCCGACCACACTACTGTGAATTGACTCGAGACCTCTATAAATGGTTGTCATTGATTTTTTCAATGATGCTGGCAATCGGCAAGGTAGCTTTATATTTGAACAATATAAAACAAACGTGCCTGTTTCTGTGTTGGTTGCCAAGTTATTCTCTATATAAAGACAGCCGTATCATTTATCAAGCATACTTAGTATTTTCGATATGCCATACCGTTCACATCTGGTCCGAGCACGTCAGCTAGTTTTAACGTAGTATTGATAATTTGAATGATTTTGCACACTGGCTTTATAAGCATGAAAGTTTTTAATCGCCTTATATAAAAACTATATATTGTTGAGATAGGATCTTTTTTATGATGACACGGACGTTGCACCTAGTAACCACCAAGGATGATGAGAAAATTGCTGTTTGGAAAGTAGTTAATGCTATAGACGACGGTACGATAGCTAACACATCAGAAAACAACCTGCCTAATATCACACCGCAAAACATATTTCTGACGCATGGTACGTTTTCTGACAAGCAAACTTGTCTCAAAATCGCCGAATATTTTGCGGGACTTGGCCATCACTGCTACATCATGGAGTGGCGCGGGCATGGAGGTAGCTCTCTACCGAAAGAAAAGTTCAACTTTGAGACTGTCGCCACTTACGACTATGAGGCGACTTTTCGCTATTTCTTTGAAGAACTAAAGCTCGCTAATTTGCACTGCGTTACTCACAGTGGTGGCGGTGTTGGTTTGACCATGTTTCTCGTCCAAAACCCAAGCTATATCAATAAGGTCAATAGCATCAGTATGTTTGCCTGCCAAGCTTTTGGTGCGGTAGAAGATTCGACTAGCTACGCGAAAATACTTACAGCCAAGATAGTGACTCGACTTGTCGGCTTCATACCAGCTAAGCAGTTCAAGGTAGGCCCTTTCAACGAAAGCTACTATACGATGACCCAATGGTACGATTGGAATTTGCGCAAAAACTTCAAAAGCAGCTTTTTGAAAAAGTCTAGTTTTGATAAAGGTGAAGTAAACAAAAGCATTCATCAGCAAAAAAATACTGGCGATGACTTTATCGATTATCGACATCATATGCCAAAAATTACCATTCCTATTTATTCTATTAGTGCGAAAGGTGATAACTTCATATCCCCTACTCGCGGCTGTCGTTTGTTTTTTGATGGCTTTAATAACTCAGCCAATATCTTTCGAGAGTACTCACTCAGTCACGGCGATTTAGATGACTATACGCACAGCCGCATTATGATTAGTCGTAATGCGGCTACAGAGATTTGGCCGACAGTGACAGCGTGGATAGAGAAGCATGCTGGTTGAAGTAAATATACCGATTAGACTATGTTGATCATGACACACCCCTAAACATCTTTGTACTTGTCAGCAAGTCATAGGCTGTGTCAGTATTAGCGTCATCAATTTTTAATCAATAAAAATAAGTCGTAGGAAGTTGGCGTCTATGAGTGAATTATCAGAGCAACAGTCAGATCAGCAACACCTAGATCAAAAAAACAGCAAGCACTATCGTTATCTAGTCTTTATCGGGCGCTTTCAGCCGTTTCATGCTGGTCATAAGGCCGTCATCGATGAGGCGCTAAAACGCTCAGACGAAGTGATTATGCTGATTGGCTCAGCCAACCTACCACGTAGCTTACGCAATCCATTTAGTGTCGCTGAACGTGCAGCGATGATCAAAGGCGCCTACTCTGACGAAAAAGCTGCACGCATACACTGTGTTGGCTTAGACGATGCGCTCTACAACGACACCCGCTGGCTCCAGTATGTGCAGGCAGGCGTAAAATCTGTCACTGGTGACTTGCAGAGCGATATCGGTCTGATTGGTCATTCAAAAGACAGCTCATCTTACTATCTGTCATTGTTCCCCAACTGGGACTCTGTGTCAGTGCCTAATTATCACAACTTATCAGCCACACCGATTCGTGACAGCTATCTTATGGGGGCCACGCCAACACCTGAGCGTACGCCTGAGTCGACGCGCAACGTCCTTGATGCATTCAAACAAACTGACGACTATCATCAGCTGCACGAAGAAGCAGACTTCATCGATAAATACAAAAGACAGTGGGAATCAGCGCCTTATCCGCCTACTTTTATGACTGCTGATGCACTGATTGTACAGTCAGGACATATCCTGCTGGTTGAACGACGCAGTATGCCAGGGCGCGGACTGTGGGCACTGCCAGGTGGATTTTTGAATCCCAAAGAAACGCTGTTTGATGCTTGTATCCGTGAACTGCGTGAAGAGACTCGCCTCAAAGTGCCTGAACCAGTATTACGTGGCTCATGCCATAGCCAGCATACCTTTGACGACCCGTATCGCTCAGCGCGTGGCCGTACGATTACCCAAGCGTTTTATTTTCAGCTCAAAAACGATCCAAAAGGTCTGCCAAAAGTAAAAGGTGGCGACGATGCAACCAAAGCATTTTGGCTACCATTGGCAGAGATCGATGCCAAAATGATGTTTGAAGATCACCATGCGATTATTACTAAAATGGTTGGCTTGTAGTTCATTTCTAATCATTTTTTTAACGGCTTTTTCTAATTGCTACTTGGGCAAATTATTATCAAAACAGCTAGCACTAAATATCGCACTATTTGTTTTATGACTTTTAGTGACAGCGTTGTACTAATGCGATAACAACATAATATCAATAAACTAATAACTTGATATCAATGCCGATAGACGGCAATCAACCGCTGCCACTGTTCTTTCAGTAAAGCAGCTGCGGCATTTCGAAGCAGAGGAGTTCTGTGATGTATACCAGTAATCTAAACAATTTAATCTTAAATAGTGACAGCTATAAGACCTCACATTGGGTGCAATACCCGAGCGGTAGTGAGTATCTGTCAAGCTACATTGAAGCGCGCAAAGGCGACTACGATGTGGTGTTCTTTGGCTTGCAAGCATTCATCAAAGAGTACTTAAGTACCCCTATCACACATCAAGATATCGATGAAGCCGAAAAGGTCATTCAAGCGCATGGCTTAACCTTTAACCGTGCAGGCTGGGAACATTTGATTGAAAAACACGACGGCTACTTGCCACTGCGTATTCAAGCCGTACCAGAAGGTAGTATCGTGCCAGTATCTAATGTAGTCTGCCAAGTGATCAATACTGATCCTGAGTTTTATTGGCTACCTAGCTATATCGAAACAGCGTTATTGCGTGCGATTTGGTATCCATCCACGGTCGCCAGTGTTTCTCATTACTGCAAAGATATTATCCGTCAAGCATTAGAAAAATCAGCAGACAATACAGAGTCGCTGCCTTTTCGCTTGCATGACTTTGGCTCGCGCGGGGCATCAAGCCAAGAAACCGTTGCACTTGGTAGCTTAGCTCATTTAGTCAACTTTGCTGGTACCGACTCGATGACAGCGCTTATTGCCGCTAGTCGTTGGTATGAGATGAGTGACGATATGCCTGCGTTCTCTATCCCAGCGGCTGAGCACAGTACGATGACAGCATGGGGACGTGATGGCGAAACTGCTGCTTTTCACAATATGATCGAGCAGTTTGGCGGTGAAGACAAAGCCTTTTCGGTCGTATCTGATAGCTATGACTTGTGGAATGCCATCGACAATATCTGGGGCGATGCCTTGAAAGAGGAAGTCAAAAATATGGGTGGCACCTTAGTCATCAGACCAGACAGCGGCGAACCTACCAAAGTCGTCCGTGAAGCGTTAGAGCGCTTGGCAGTGAAGTTCGGTACGACCGTAAACAGCAAAGGCTATAAAGTACTGCCCGACTATGTGCGTATCATTCAAGGTGATGGTATCAGCCCGCAAAGCTTAAGCAAAATTATTGATGTGGTAATCAAAGCAGGCTTTAGCATAGAAAACGTGACATTTGGTATGGGCGGTGGTCTATTACAGCAAGTCAACCGTGACACCATGAGCTGGGCGATGAAATCTAGTGCCATCCGTATCGATGGCGCATGGAAAGACATTTATAAAGACCCTGTTACCAGCCGCTCGAAACGCTCGAAAAAAGGACGATTGGCACTGGTAAAAGGTGATAGTGGCCAGCTAAAAACTGTCAAAGAAAATGAGATGAACGAACCCGCTGACAATCTATTACGCGATGTCTATGTCGATGGTAAATTATTAATTGAGGACAGTCTCACGACAGTTAGGGAACGCGCGGGATGGTAGATACCAGTAAACTGACATCGGTCGCAAAAGACGTTTTATTTGCTCCTGTTTACCTCTATCAAGGTCGTAGAATTAAACGTGATACCGTTCGCCTACCTGAACCACATGGCGAAAGGCATGGCGCGATTGAGCTGCCTCAAGCGAATCATGAGCTATCAACGCAAGATGCTAAGACGTTTAATCTTATGATCGTTGGTGATTCGGCAGCAGCAGGTGTGGGTAGTCAGACTCAGCAGGAAGCGTTGACCGGTAAACTCATTCCTATACTGGAGCAAAACAAAGCTATCCAATCGAATTTTGCTCGACTCAATTGGTCATTACAAGCGACAACAGGTCATACCAGCTTTGATATTCTACGCAGATTGTATGTCCTACCCGCTCCTCGTCAGTCTATTGATGTGATGTTGCTGAGCGTAGGGGTCAATGACACAACTTCCAATGTCTCTGTGCATAAATGGAAACAGCAAATTGCAGACATTATTAATATTGCACAGCGTAAATTTGGCGTACGAGAACTGGTTTTTTTAAGTTTGCCGCCGATGGCAAAAATGCCTGCCATCCCTGCTCCTCTCAATAATTTTGTCGGGGCAAAAGCGTCAATACTGGACGGGATATTACAGCAGGTTTGTGCCGCTCATGCTGGTGTCACTTATATGGCAACTGACTTTACGCGGATGTTAGAAGAGCATGCAAATGGCTCGCCTATTGATATAGCGGTGATGTTTGCTAGCGATGGATTTCATCCTAGCAGTCTGATGTACGGTTATTGGGCACAGCAAATAGTGGAGACCATTACTCAGCTATTAGATATTCCTGTCACTGAATCTGAGCATTAAAGATATTTACTATCTATACCTTTGAAACATAAAAAAACCGCTGAATATTCAGCGGTTTTTTATTGCTTGGCAAAATACATTTACACCGTAAGGGTAAATTATTCAGCAGCGTCAGCAGCTTTCTTGCTACGGCCACCAAATGCGCCAAAGCGTTTGTTGAAGCTTGCAACACGACCTTCAGTAGAAGTTTTACGTTGCTCACCAGTATAGAATGGATGCGACGCACTTGAGATATCAAGTGGGTAGTATGGGTATTCTTTACCTTCGTACTCACGAGTCGCTTTAGTCTTAGCCGTTGAGCGAGTCAAAAAGTACACGTCAGCGTTAGTGTCGTGGAATAAAACTTCTTGGTAATTAGGATGGATATCTTTACGCATAATATACTCTCTAGGTCCGATGTATGTACAACGTCTAAATACAGCATCATTGATGATGTATCAAACAGATAATGACATACGTAACTGAGGCACTAAGGACATTACAAGTATGGCAACTGCGTCACTGGCTTATTCCAGCACCCAACACCACCCTTCTGTTCGCTTAGCCTTTCCCCAGCGGGAAAATTAAACCGCGATTTTAACGGTTTTTGACGTAAGACGCAAGAAGCAGTTGTGATAGAGATATGTGATAAGTTGTCACTGTAAGGGTGAGAATGTTGAGATAGATGATTGGTTTTAGTAAAGTAATTAGGTTAGTTAAATTAATCAATAAATTATCTTAATGTAGCCAAACTAACTAAATACAATCT
>NZ_JBQSVM010000037.1:0-26728 GCF_052376235.1 Psychrobacter sp. AOP7-A1-24
ATTGATGCTGTCACAGAATATGTCACAAATAATAAGAATGATGATGTCACGCAAGCTGTCACAAGTGGTCACAACGATGTCACGCAAGGTCACATAGAAAACGCTGCTATAACTAGTAACCATGAACTAGAAACCAATAACCATAAACCAGTTAGTGATAACACGCGAACACACGAGGAAAACTCTACTGATGACAGTCAGCAATCAGAAACTCAACCGGTACCAGTTGAACCTCCACAGCAGACACAACCAGCAGCAAGGCCAACAACCAAGGCTGATCAGATACGTGACCAACGTGCAGATGATATTGAGAGTTGGGAAGCACCAACCATTGACCAGATGCGTGGTGAGTTATTCAAAGCAGGCAAGATGATGCAGCTCACTGAAGACCAGTATGCTTTGCACGTAGGGGATTTTAAGGCCCATTACGCTGAGCAGGCGCTACTTGGTAAGCCGATAACCACTGAATCAAATCGCAAGGCTAAGCTGCGTAAATGGTTGGCGGGTGAAGTGGACAAGCAAGCTGCTAATCAAGCGCGGCAGGAAAAAGCGAAAGGTCGCTTCTCTACAGACAACGAAGATTGGGGCACCACAGCCAATAAAGGCAGCTCAAATTTTGATAGTGATTTACCGCCTATCTACCACCCCAGTCACAGCACTAGTGATGCCGCTGATGAGTATGCGCCTTTATCTCTGAATGGTTGTAAGCGTCCACCACTGGAAGGCATGACCACCGCGGAGACCGAGGCTTATGTAGATAGATATGTTCAGTCTGGTGAAGCTCGAGTAACAGCATATGATCGTTTATCAAGAGAAATGAAGGAGGCGGTATGAAAACAACAAAGAACCTTAGCGTCTCAGGGTTACAGAAAGCATATGACGCAAAGGTATTTGCTCACAAAGGCTGGTCAGGACGGGTAAGAGTAGTTGCTGGAGATCCTTTCCATGATGACTATGCTAAGTGGGACGATTTTGGAAACGCTATAGATCACGAATATGGCGACATTAATTCAAAGGATGGTAAGTGATGAACAAGAACGTACAAGCATTAGGTCGCATGAAATCAGGGAAGATGAACAATACTGAGAAAGCGTATGCCCAGTATTTAGAAATGCAGCGCCGCGAAGGTGAAATCTCTTACTACTCTTTTGACAACATTAACCTACGCCTAGCGGATAACACGTTCTACAAGCCAGACTTCTTGGTGATGCGCTCAGACGGGCAATTAGAAATACACGAAGTTAAAGGTCATTGGACTGACGACGCGCTTGTGAAGATTAAAGTCGCTGCTGACAAGTTCCCTTTCAAGTTCATAGCAATCATGAAGCAAACAAAGAGAAATGGTGGTGGCTGGGACGTTCGAGATTTTTAAAGTATATAAAGCACATGAAAGGTGAGCCATGAATGACCATCAAGCAACATGCGGCAACTGCTATCAAGTTATAAAGTTTTCAATTAGTGATTTAGAGCTCAGACCTAGACCTGCCGGCAGTGATTATCCTAATGGTTTTTTAATGATCAGGTGCTCAGATTGCGATTACCTTAACCCACCATCAGGCATGCTGGATTATGAATCAATACAAAAAGAATGGGCAGCTCATGCCACCAACTCAAATTAAAGGAGTAGATGATTATGGATTGGAGATATTGGCCAGAATGCTGGCATGCGCTAATGGCGATGATTTATAACGTGGTATTGGTATTAGCTGTGTCATGGGTTGTTATATCGCTATACAAGCTATCAGGCTCATTGTTGGCGTTACTTGGGTTCTTAGCGCTACTGATGGTTGCAAGAGTTGGTTTTAAGCGAGATTGAGGGCAGTGTGATGAGTAAGATAAAGGACAGTAGTAGAATTATTGCAATGCTAAAGCAGCAGACTCATGGCATATGCAACCCGTTTGAGTTTAAAGGCCAGAATTATATACCACATAAGCCGCGCAACAATCGCAAAACTAAGAAAGGTGGTAAGAAGTGACTAAGGTTGAGGTCGATAGCGAGTGGCGATGTAAGCACAGTGGTGAATTGGCGATTGTGAAATCATTGCCACAGCGCTGTGTTTTCTATGACATGGGTTCTAAAGAGTGCCATTCTGACATCGTTTATTTCTTGAATAATTTTGATCCAGTAAGTGAGGTGAGCGAGTGACTAATATCGAAATTAAGACCGAATGGGTCGATAAGGCAGGCGAGACAATGGAAGTGCTGCATGTCGATTATGATAAAGGCGAACTTAGGTTTAAATGGCTTAACAATCCAAATCGTACAAAAGAAAGAGTTATATCTATTGAGAAGTTCCTCAGTTACGCTGTGCCAGTTGTTCGAGCGCAAGAAGTGTCAGATAAGCCTGAGCCACCACAAGAAGATACTGCTAAGCCTGGTCAGTTTGCCTATGCTTGGATTGATGAATTGCCTAACAACTTTGGTCAATCACCGAACCTCCAGCTATCAAATCAAGATTGGCTTGAGCAAGGTATGCACGCTAAGACTGTTAAGTTTAATATTGGTGCTGGTGGATTACCACCAGAAGTAAACTGGGAAGACCATTGTGCTGCTATCGCTATGATTGATGACGAGCCAGCCAAAGCGCTGGCAAGTATATTGCTATGGGGTAGCGACACTAACTGGGATTGGTCACGCCATTTCGATGAGGTCGTGCAATACCTAGCGGCTAATATGATTGAGCGCTGCAATAAAAATAGGCGTGTTGCACCTCAGGCATGCACTCACAGCTTGCCTGAGCTGGCACGATTGATGGCACGTATGGTATTACACTTTGAATTGTATGAGCTGTGGGATATATACACAGTGAAAGGTCGGTTACAGTTCTCAGGCATAGAAGTAAAGGCTAGCTCTTATACGACATTGTGGGTGCGGTACCAGCGTCAAATGATGGATGATCTCGTCGATATGGTAAGCACCGCTGATCAGTACGTCAGTAGCTATCGCATGCAGCTCAATAGAGTAGATGATAACGCTTGACGCACCGTGCCAGATTAGGGTAGTATTTCTCATACTGCTAAATGGTAACAGATAAAGCAGAACATAAAAGACGAAAGCTTAATTGCTCTCGTCTTTTTTTATGCCTGATTGATTTAGCCGCAGTCAGCACATGCCATTGAGATACCCACTAGCAGGTGGCACTGCAAACCAAATCGAAGTCTTCACCGGCTGATGCACGTTGCATGTGGCGTGTAGTCATCATGATGTGTTGACAATCCTTACCCACGTTAGAAATAGCGTGGGCTTTTTTATGCCCAGTATTTAATAGGTATTATTATGAGAGAGATTAAAGGTCACATCATCAATCCAACTAATGACACATTATCATTGGTAGCGATGGATGAAAAAGGGCAGGGTAACTCTAATCATCATTATCAAGTAACGCATGGTAATAGCACGCTAGTTGATGTTCGTTTCCAGAATGGTCCTATTAATGAGCACGGCGTAAACGGATTAACAAACGAAGTGTTGCTTGAGATTGTTGCAGACCGATTACGCGGTTTTCAAGACGGTGAATATCGCTGCAAAGAAAATGCTTGTGCATTGACTCACATTGAAGAAGCGCAGCACTGGTTGCAGCAGAGAACTATTGAGCGTATGCGTCGCGGTGTAGAAGGTACGCACAAAAAATAGCTATTAATTTAATAACATCCAATCGATTTACCCACGTTAGAAATAGCGTGGGCTTTTTTATGTCTAACGTTTGGTCATGGAGTTGCTGTCATGTTGTACGAATACTCAGGCAAAGAGCTCTATGACAGCTACGACAAGGCTGAGACTCCTACACTCAAGGCGCATCAACGCAAGCTGTTGCAAGACCGTGCTGACCGTGGCAACACAGAAGCTAAGCAGCTCATTAAGTTTATCGAAGCCAAGGAAAGTACTCATGCCATCCACGCCATGTAGACAGTATCGCTGTCCAAACCTAACCACTCGTAAAGACAAGGGATACTGTGATGAGCATGCAGACCAACGAAGCAACTGGACCAAGCGACCAGACAGAACAGGCAGCACAACCAAGCGCGGTTATGGACATGCTTGGCGTAAGCTACGCGCGCAAGTACTTGAGCGTGATGGTCATCTTTGCGTGGCTTGTAAGCAGGCAGGCAGATACGTGCCAGCAACCGACGTCGATCACATAATCAATAAGGCAAACGGCGGTACCGACGAGCTTGAAAACCTCCAATCGCTCTGTAAAAAATGTCATCGAACCAAAACGGCCAATGAATGAGGTGTGAGATATGACTATTATTCAAGGTATTTGCATAGCGATAATTATCTTAGCATTGATCACTGTGTCTATTGGCTACATGAAAATAAAGGCTTCAGGTTCAATGGAAACTGAAGAGTCCGAATATATCGAGTACGAAAGAGAGTGCGCTGAGTGTGGCGACGTCTGCTATCACTACGATAACAAGCCATATGACATGAGTAGAGTTATTTATTGTGGCAAACATTCTCACATGTATGCATCCAAATGCGATGTAAAAAATACCTAAAAGGGGGTAGGCACCTCGATAGTTCAGCCGGAAGCCCCGTGTGACCGCCCCCTAAAGTGAATCTGTGTGACCGCGAAATTAAAAACTTAGGTCAAAAGCAAAACTTACAAATTTGGAGATTGAGATGGGTGGCGTTGCAACGGTACCAGGTCGTGGTCGCAAGCCAAAACCCACGAAGCAAAAACAGCTGGCGGGTAATCCCGGTAAGCGTGCACTGAATAATAATGAGCCTGAATTTACGAAGCTCACCAAAGTTGATGCACCTGCTTGGATGCCTGATATCGCTATTGGTATGTGGGAAACTATCATGCCAGACTTATTGGCCAATGAAGTTTTGACGGTACCAGATCTGCATAACGTCGAATCATTTTGCATGGCGTATTGTCGCTGGCGTGAAGCTGAGCAAGATATTAACAAGAACGGCATTACCATCCATACTGAAAAGACAGTGATTAAAAACCCAGCGGTAACAGTAGTCAATGAAGCCAAGCGGCAGATGGTGCAGTTTGGTAGCTTGCTTGGGTTGGATCCTAGTAGTCGTCAACGTTTAATGGGTCCAAAAGGTGAGCAAGGTAGCGGCAATCCGTTCGCTGATTTATAAAAACACTATTAAGGATTTAGTTATGACAGACACAAACAAAATTACTATCGAATTTTTAAAATCAGAAATTACCGATGTTAAATACACGCGAATAAATGACCGTCTAACGCATTGCGCTATTACAGTTAAAAACGGATTTGTTTTTACGGGTGAGTCTTCATGCGTTGATGCCGCTAACTATGATAAAGAGCTTGGAGAAAAATACGCATACGAAGCTGCAATAGATGGAATGTGGATGCCGTATGGTTTTGCACTTCGCCAAAAGTTATACGGTGCATAAGGCATGCAAGAAAAGCATCTATAATTCCAATTAGTGCAATACTCAATACACCACCACCTTCACGGTGGTTTTTTTACGTCCAATAAAAGACAAGAAACTATGAAATGGCCCGCACTAAATACACCAATGTTGCAAAGGCTGAAAAGTATGCACGTGACGTTGTTGCGGGCAAAATTATTGCATGTAAGTGGGTAAAGCTAGCATGCCAACGTCACCTTGATGACAAAAAAGCCAGTCGCTCAAAGGATTTTCCGTACAAGTTTGATCCTGCAAAAGCTGAAAAGATAGCCAAATTTATCCAATTGCTGCCCCATACCAAGGGTAAATGGGCACAAAAAAGACTGAAAATTACGCTAGAACCTTGGCAGTTATTCAGTATCTGTATCCCTTTTGGCTGGATTCATAAGAAGACAAAGCTACGTCGCTATACGCGCATCATCATTTTTGTGCCACGTAAGAATGGTAAGTCAATTATTGCCGCTGGCATCGGCTTGTACATGTTCGTTGCTGATGATGAGTTCGGTGCCGAAGTATATTCGGGCGCTACTACTGAGAAGCAGGCATGGGAAGTATTCCGCCCAGCTAAGCAAATGGTTGACCGTACGCCAGCGCTCAAAGAGTATTACGGCGTTGAGTCTAATGCGTCAAATATGAATGTGTCACGAGATGGCAGTCGATTTGAACCCATCATCGGTACGCCTGGCGATGGCTCAAGCCCATCTTGTGCTTTGGTAGATGAATATCACGAGCATAAAGACAGCACCCTATACGACACAATGGAAACGGGCATGGGTGCGCGTGAACAACCCATGATGGTTGTTATCACTACTGCCGGTAGCGGCATTGGTGGACCATGTTACATGCTCATACGTGATGCGCAGAAAATGCTTGAGGGTGTACTTAACATGCCTGATATGTGGGCAATGATTTACACCAAAGACGAAGATGATGAATGGACAAGCGAAGCCGCATTACGCAAAGCAAACCCTAATTATGACATCTCTGTCGGTGGTCAGTTTTTAAAAGACCGCTGCCGTGATGCCGTGCAATCTGCGCGTAAACAAAATACGTTCCGCACCAAACACGTCAATGAGTTTGTCGGCGCCAAGACAGCTTGGATGAATATGTCCAAATGGAATCTTGCGCCAAAGCGCTTATCACTTGAAGAGTTGCAAGGCAGACCATGTTATATCGGCCTTGATTTGGCAACCAAGATTGATGTGGTTGCCAAGGTGATGGTATTCCCGCCATGCGGAGATGATCTTAACTATCACGTCCATGGTAAGTACTACATACCCGAAGCGCGGCTATATGAAGAAGGCGAGGTCAATAGCGAGCGATATCAAGAGTGGGACAAGCTTGGATTGCTTACTGTCATGGAAGGGGAGGTCGTTGATTTTTCAATGATTGAAGATGATATTGCTGACGATATGACAACACATGACGTGCGCGAAGTCGCGTATGACCCATGGCAAGCAGCGCAACTGGCACAGAATCTATCAGGTGATGGCGTGACCATGGTTGAGATACGTCACACCGTGCAAAACATATCTGAGCCTATGAAAGAGAATGAAGCACTTGTGCTGTCTCAACGATGGGCACATGGCGGTTGTCCAATTATGACGTGGATGATGTCAAACGTGGTCGCCAAGCTCGATGTTAAAGACAATATTTACCCAAACAAAGAGCGACCTGAAAACAAGATTGATGGGCCAGTTGCTGGAATCATGGCGTTGGCACGTGCGACGGTGCATGACCATGACGCTGGCAACTTAAATGACTTTCTAATGGACCCAATTATCGCATGAGTACACTTAATGACAGTAACTGGTGGTCACGATTCAGAGGTTCGTGGCGTAATGAGAGCCGCTTAGATAAAGGGGATACTTCTATTCCTTTTACGGGTGGCAGCACTGCTGGCGGTAATAGCATCAGCCCAGACAAGGCAATGAAGCTTGCAACGGTGTGGGCGTGCGTCCGATTACGTAGCGAAACCATTGCTTCCTTGCCATTTCACCTTCGTGATGACAATAAAGACCTAGCAAAAGACCATCCTTTGTATCGAATTTTGCACGATCAGCCCAACGCTGACATGACGGCTAGTGAGTTTTGGGAGGCGATGGTCGCGTCTCAAGAGCTGGATGGCAATGGATATGCACTCATACTTAGAAACACTTTAAAAACAGTCATCGCTTTAGAGTTTCTAGACCCAGAACATATGCACGTAAGTCGCAGCAATGTGGGCAAAATCGATTACACATATAAGAAAGGCACTAAGAACGAAGTTGTTTATGACGAAGAAGACATCTTGCATCTAAAAGGATTTTCTCTTGATGGCTTGGTTGGTTTGTCGGCTATCAAATATCAGTCCGATGTTATTGGTGGTCAGATCGATGCAAATAATGCCGCTAATTCTGAATTTAAAAACAACCTCAAAGCTGGTGGCTTCCTTAAGACTGGTGAAAAAACGCTCAACAAAGAGCAGCGTGAACGCTTACGCCAGAACTTAGCGACATTTGGTGAGCCTCAGAATGCTGGCAAATGGATGGTACTCGAATCTGGTATGGAGCCAGCCAGTGCTTCACATATACGTATTAGTGCACAAGATGCTCAGCTGTTAGAGAATCGTCGCTTTGGTATCGAAGAGATATGCAGAACCTTTAAAACCCCGCCACAGCTTATCTATCACATGGATAAGGCGTCCTCATGGGCGTCTAGTCTTGAGCAAATGAACTTGGGTTACCTAACGTATGGCTTACGGCCAACACTGGTACGTATTGAGCAAATGGTTAAGCGCAAGCTGCTGACACCTGAAGAGCGTAAAAAATACTCACCGAAGTTTTCGGTTGAAGGTCTGTTGCGTGCGGATAGCGCAGCTCGTTCAGCTTTCTATAGTCAGCTACTGCAAAATGGCGTGATGACCCGTAATGAGGTGCGCGCATTAGAAGATTTACCTGCACATGCTGGTGCTGATCAACTTACTGTACAGCTCAACCTTACACCTATCGAACTATTGGGAAAAAACAATGAGTCAACTAAAAACGAAAGCGATTAGCTTTGACGTAAAGGCAATCGACGATGAGGGCTTTTTCAGTGGCTATTGCAGCGTCAATGATGTTGAGGATAGTTACGGTGAGGTCGTTAAAAAGGGCGCATTCGCTGACAGTATCAAAGCATGGACAGACAAAGGCAAGATGCCGCCAATTCTGTGGCAACACAATCGCAGTGAGCCTATTGGTGTATGGACTAAGTTGACTGAAGATGATTATGGTTTATATGGCGAAGGTCAGTTATTGGTCAAAGATGTGGCTCGAGCGCGTGAAGCACATGCGCTTATGAAGCATAAGGCTATTGATGGTTTATCTATTGGCTACCGCTTGCAAAAATGGTCATTCAACGAAGATGACAACGTGCTCGAATTATTGGCTATCGACTTAAAAGAAGTCAGTGTTGTGACCTTTCCTGCCAATGAAGAGAGTCGAATTGATAGCGTTAAATCTATTTTAGAAAAGGGCAAGATGCCCACACTACCCGAATTTGAGAAGTTCCTGCGCGATGCTGGTGGCTTCTCCAAATCGCAAGCTACTGCCATAGCTGGGCATGGCCTGCGCTCACTGATTCAGGGCGAGCCTGAAGCAAAACAATCAGCTAATACCGATATGAGCGCCACGCTCACTATCTTAAAAAACATTAATTTATAGAGGTTGTTATGGATCCTGAAGATCAAGTAAAAGAGCTCGCCACTGAATTTGCGAAAGCAACTGACAGCGTAAAAGCGTTAGGCGTCGAATTAAAAGGCAAAATGCAGGCGGGCGAAAAGAATATGGGCGACCTAAAAGATCAGGTCGATAATGCATTAAAGGCGATGAATGAAGCTAAGACTCGCCTTGATGAAGTTGAGCAAAAGCAAGCACGTCGTGGTGATGATGGTCAGGTTGAGCAAAAATCACTTGGTCAGCAGATGTTTGAAAGTGAGCAGTTTAAGTCATTCGCTGAAAACCCACGAAATGGCGGCCGCGCGACTTTGCATATTAAAGACGTTACTAGCGCAACGACTGCTGCGCCTGGTTCGGCTGGCGCGTTGACTACGCCTCAGCGCCAAGCTGGCATCATTGCACCGCCCAATCAAATGTTGCATATCCGCGATTTGATTGCATCTGGCACCACCGATAGCAACTCTATTGAGTACATTCGTGAAACTGGCTTTACCAATAGCGCAGCTGCGCAAAGTGCTGAAGGTGCGTTGAAAGCTAAGTCTGATATCCAATTCGCTGATGAAACATCTGCCGTTCGCACGATTGCTCACCACATCAAGGCATCTCGTCAAATTTTGGACGACGCGGCGCAGCTTGAATCCTATATCGGCGGTCGATTGATGTATGGCTTGAAGTTGGTTGAAGACCGTCAATTGCTAAATGGTGACGGATTGACGGGTAATCTAAAAGGTATTGTGCCACAAGCGACTGCCTTTGCTGACCCTACTGGCATGGCTAACTATACGATCATGGATCAATTGCGCTTGGCAATGCTGCAAGCGGTATTGGCTGAATATCCGGCAAGTGGTCACGTCCTGAACCCAATTGACTGGACATTGATGGAATTATCGAAAGATACAGAAGGTCGTTACATCATTGGGCAGCCGCAAGGTACTGCTAACCCAACCATGTGGGGTCTGCCAGTCGTTGCCACTCAAGCGATGGGTGTTGGTAAGTTCTTGACTGGCGCATTTAATATGGGAGCCCAAGTCTTTGACCGTCAGCAAGCATCAATTGCCATTGCGACTGAGAACGAAGATGACTTTGTGAAGAATATGATTACCATTCTTTGTGAAGAGCGCTTGGCACTTGCAGTCTATCGTCCAGAAGCATTCATCACTGGAACGCTAGCGGCGAAAACTACGCCTTAGTAATCACGAAACTTTTATCCTTAAAAATACAAAACACGCAACTCGTCTATCAAGTTGCGTGTTTTTTTATTAAGCCAAAGCCAGTTTATTAAGCTGATTTTGTCTTACTAAAAGGAGTAGGTCATGGAATACAAGGTAACTAAGCAGCACTGGGGTGACAAGCAATACTTTGAAGGCGATACGCGCGAAGTTAAAAACGACTCAGACGCTAAAGAGCTTCTAAGAATGGGGTTGATTATCGATCCTAAAGCAGCTGCAGCAGAAAAGAAAAAAGCGGCCGCTGATGCTAAGGCGGCTGCAGAAAAAGCTGAAAAGGAAGCCGCCGACAAAGCACAGGCTGACAAGGAAGCTGCAGAGGCTAAGGCTGATGCTGAACAGGCTAAGAAAGAGGCTGGTGAGGCAGAGAAGGCAGCACCTGAAACCAAAAACAAGATGGCAAAAGAGCCAGCTAACAAATCAGAGTAAACCGTTATGTTTATACGTACTTTGAGATACATGATAGTCAACCGAACCCCTCTGCAGCGCGATACCACTGTTGAAGTCGACAAAGCAGAAGGTAAAAAACTGATCAATAAAGGCTACGCTGTCGAAGTTGATGCACCTCAAGTTGATGCAGCAAAAGCGGAAACGCCAAAAACCAAAGCAGTAGCAGTGAAAACCGACACCAAAGACAAGGCGGATTAACCATGGTCACACTCGAGCAGGTGAAATTTCAATGCCGCATCGAGCATGATGATGAAGATGCGCTGCTGTCAGGATACATGGCAGCCGCTCGTGACCATGTTCAAATGCACCTTGATCGCACCATTTACGAATTGGCGGTGCCAAATGATGACCCTAATGGTGTTATTGATAATGCCTCTATTGACCAAGCAATGTTACTCATCGTTGGCCACTGGTACGCCCATCGTGAAGCAGTGTCTGAATCATCGATGACCGAGATGCCGATGGGTGCTTATCATCTGCTACAGCCCTATCGAAATATGGGAATTTAACAATGACTTGTAAAGGATGCGAGGCACGCCGTGAGTGGATCAAACGAAGAACCGATGAAGCCAGAAAACGAGCTAAGCAGCTTATTGCTAAGCTTAATAACGCTGACGACAAAACTGGTCGAACAAAACAACGTACTCATCCAGCAGTCCAGTGAAAAAGAGCAAATTATCTTGCGACTGCTTGATCAGCACGATGAGATATTAAACGAGCTCGTCGAGCAACAAGACGACGATGACGAAACAGGCTCAACCTTTTTAGATGGGTGAATAATATGGCAGTCAATGCTGGCGAGTTAAAGCACCGCGTCACTATCCAAAGCCGCGTGAATGGTGGGCGTGATGAAGATGGATATGAGTTGCCGTCAGAGTGGATCGACTACAAAAAAGCCTATGCCAAAATCACGCCTCTATCTACTAAGGATTTGCTTAGCGCCCAAGCTGCTGACTCTGAAATCACTGCACGAATGAAAGTCCGCTATCGCACTGGTCTTGATATCGATACGACTATGCGTGTTGTTTGGAAGGGTCGAGTCTTTGCTGTAGATAGTCAAGGGCTTGATGATGGTGATAGCGGTTTGGAATATACGACGTTCACTTTGTCAGGTGGTATTGAGCAATTCAAGGACTAATCATGGCAAACGAAATCACTGGGCTTGATGAAGTGCAAGCCAAGCTACGTCAGCTTGGCAATCAACGTAAAGCCAAAAACGCTGCCACACGCTCTTCACGCAAAGCAATGAACATCGTCAAAAAAGCAGCTGTGATTAATGCCAAAGCGCTCGATGACAAAGACAGCCCCGAAAAGATTTGGAAAAACATCGTTACTAAGCCCGGTAAAACTAAGGGCGTTGATAATGTTGTGATGAAGGTCGGTGTAAAAGGCGGTGCGAGAAAGTACGGTACCAATGCAGACAATCGACGTGCAAACCGAATAGGTCGAACTTATCAGACGCAAGGTAGTAAGGCGAACTCTGGTGGTGATACTTGGTACTGGCGCTTCCCCGAATTTGGTACCGCACATCAATCAGCTACTCCTTTTTTGCGACCAGCACTAAACAACAACATGGCCGCGGTGCAAGCTGAATTTACCAGAGCATACAAAGAAGAGCTCGACAAGGAGATTGCCAAACTATGAGCTTTTTACCGATATACCGCACACTTAAAGCTGATATCGACTTGGCATTGCTTATCAATGTCGAGAGTAAAGCGTTTGAGGATGTAGCGCCCTTTGGTACAGCGCCACCGTACATCGTCTGGCAAACCATATCAGGGCAAGCAAACAATCATTTGGATGAACCCGCAAATTTTGACGATACTCAATATCAGGTGATGGTGTATGACACCAGTCCACGCAAAGCCAATGAAATTCGTGATGCGGTACGAGCGGTGCTAGAGAAACACTCTTGGATATTAAACCCATCAATCAGTCAGCATGACAGCAAAGCCAAGCTATACGGTCGCGGATTCGATGCAAATTGGATCTTAGAGCGTTAGTTGTTAATCAAAACCCCATCAATTCACAATCAAAACTCCATCAAATTACAGGACAACTCGTTATGGCTAAGATTAAAAAAGGCGTATTCACGCAAGGTACCAATGTTTGGATCAAACACGGTGAAGAGGGTGCGGTGGTACTGACTAAGATGATGTGTATCACAGGCATTGTGTTGGGTGATGATAGCCCAACCGATATCCCTGATACATGTCTGGAAGAAGAAGACTCAGCAACGTCCACTTATGGATTGAATACACCGGGTGAAGGGTCTATCACGATTAATACCGATCCTGAAAACGCCACTCATATTACTTTACTACAGCTTGCGGATGACCGTGAAGGCGTAGAAGTATTCGTTGGCTGGTCTGACGGTAAGATTGTACCAACGCTTGAGGCTTTGACTGGTGTAGTCACGCTGCCTGAAGGTCGTACTTGGACGTCGTTCACAGCCCTGCTGAAAAATAGCGCACCTACATTCGACCCTGATTCACTGGTGAAGCACACTGTCTCTATGAAGCGTCAGTCTCGAGCTATCACGGCATACAAGACTACGCCTTAAACGTGCTGTAATCAGTAATTATCGCTAACACTAAGCCTCTTAATTGAGGCTTAATTATTTTTAGAGGATTGGAAAGATGGCAAAGTATGAACTATCAGACGTCAAGGCAGGTAGCTTGGTTGGAGAGATACATAAAGATACAGTTGAGTTTTACCACAAGGGCGAGCTGTGCGAAGTTGATATCAAGTACAAAACGCTTCCATTTTTAGAAAGTGATTCGTTACATAAACGTATGAATAACAATGAAGATGTTGCTGCTGAATGGATAAGTAAGGCATTGGTTGATGAAAAAGGTAAGACGACGTTCACGCAGCAGCAAGTCGAAAAAAACTTTATTCAACCATTGGCGAATGCTGTATTTAATAAAGTATGGGGGCTTGATAGTGTAAAAAAGGCGATGGAGAAGACCAAGGGCAAAAAGGAATCATAGCAGGCGAGAATGAATTGCTTTTTGAGCTTGCGTTGGCTGGTATCGGCGGTAATACCATTCATCAGGTTAAATCAAATCTGACCATGCTTGAGATAAACCAATGGGCTGAGTATCGCCATAGACGAGGCAGCCTAAACATTGGCAGGCGTGTCGAGCAAGCTGCTGCAAATATCATTGCAATGAATATTAATAAAGGGCTTAAAGCTGAAGATTGGGTGGAACCGCTTGAGTTTATGCCAAATGAAGATGATGTCGTGGTGAGTTTTGAAGATCAGGTTGAGGGCTAGGCTAGATATTTGTGCTGTTTCGTAATACTATCTTTAGATAATTAGTTATTTAGAGGGTGCTATGCAAAAGTCACTTAAATGGGCGTTAGGAATATTTTTTACGTTTATGGCAATAAGTATCATCTATGGCTTTATAGCCGAGCCAAAACCGATAGCAGAAAGTAAGCAAGCAACAGAAAAAGAAGCGGATTTAGTTGAAGTTCCTGTTATTGAGGAATCTACCATTATCAATAACTGGCAGTACAATGAATCAGTAGATGAAATGCGGGGCACTACGACATATACCGCTATAACTACATCTAGAAATAATGTGCATTTAAGTTCGCCTTACACTGGCGGTACTGACCTAAGTATTATCGTTAGACATAGCGATGAGCTGAATAATGAGGTTTTGGTTGTTACAAATAATGGGCAGTTATGGTGTGAGTACCGAAATTGCATCATGACAGTAAAGTTTGATGATAAAGATATTGAGCAGTATCCCATGTCTAGAGCTGCTGGCGGGTCAAGTGAAGCGATGTTTTTGGATGGCTCTGAAGACATTTTCATAAATAAGCTAAAAGACTCTAAAACCACAATGCTTGAAATAGGATTTTACAATAACGGCGATCAACAATTTACTCTTGATACCGAGAATTTAGATTGGCAACATTAATAAAACTCAGTCAATTGCATAGTGTTTTGGAGTAAATAATGAAATATTCACCTCGAGCCAAATTACCTACTCAGCAATTAAGTTGGGCGCAGATATGGGTTAATCATTTGATCGAAAGTAATCGCTGGTCACTCGTTGAATCGATACCCACTGGCTATTACGTTTATATGTATATAGACGACCAATAGTAAGACAGCTAGATAATTCCAAAGAAACCTCAGTCAGAAATGATTGGGGTTTTTTATTGCCCAAAATAAGGATTTACCGTTATGGCCAACACTTCACTAGGCACGCTAACCCTCGACTTGGCAGTACGCCTGAGTGAGTTTACCGATGGTCTGTCGCGCGCTGAACGTGAGACTCGTGACAGTACTGAAAATATGGGCGAGTCTGTTGGTAAGTTTAAAGAAAAGTTAATAGACGATCTCAGTGGTACGGCTATCGGCGATGCTGTAGGTTCTCTTAATGAAAAACTTTCTTCCATTACTGACGCTTTTGGCGAAGGAGGTTTGGCAGGCGCGGCGGCAATAGGTGCTGCCTCTATTATAGGGTCAGTTGCTGCTATAGGTGTGGGGTTAGTAACGTTGGCATTGCAAACAGCAGAAGCAGACGAGCAATTAGAAAGATTGGCCACAAGAGCAAACACTTCTACTACCAACCTACAAGTTTTGACGGCCGCCACTGGTGCGTATGGGCTAGAGATGGAAAGCGTCGGTGATATCTTAGCGGACGCTCAAGAGAAGCTAGGTGAGTTCAGCGCGACCGGTGGTGGTGGTCTAGTAGACACTTTGGAGCTTATGCAAAACGCTACCAAGAAGACTGATGCAGAGCTAGAAATATTTGGTAAAAGCTTATCTACGATGGACAGCGTAGATGCTATCCAAGCCGTAGTTAACGAAATGGAGCAGGCAGGAGCGACAACACAAGAAGTAAGATTCGTTACTGAGTCATTAGCAAGTGGCTTAGGCGACATAATACCGCTCTGGGACAATAACGGTGAAGCCTTGCGTAATTATGAGCATGACCTCAATGAAGCTGGCGTGATAAGAACTAAGGAGTCCATAGAGCAGTCTCAGCTCTTAGCAAATGAGGTCGAAGGCTTGCAGATTAAGTTTGAAGGTGTATCCAATCAACTAGTCACTGCCGCTCTACCAGCCATGGCTACGCTAATAGAGTATTTCAAAGAAGGTACTACCCAAGGCGGTAGCTTCAAAAATGAAATCAGTGGTGTGGGTCAAGCTATAAATATTACAGCAGCATCAGTAGTTGGGCTAGCAGCTGGCATGGGTCTACTGATCAATTCATTCTCAGCCGTTGGTCGTCAAATGGCCAACATAGGACAAACAGCGCAAAATTTTTATAATGCTGATAATTTGGCCGATAAAGGTAAGGCTTTATTTACTGGGTTTTTTTCTGCTGGAGCTTTAGCTAGTGGAAGTATGTTAGATATCTCTAGCCAATGGGCTAGAGATATGGAAACTATAACTAAATTGCTAGATGGCGCTTCTGGCAAAATGAATAAGATTAATACACAGCGCCCAGCAGCAAACACTTCGTTTGGTAGCGTTTTAACCCCTAAGGGCAATAATGCTGCGTTCCCCTATAGAAATGACGGTATTCCCTATCGAACGGGTGCAATAGATGTAGAGATTATAGCTTCAAGAGCTATGGCTGACGCTGCTGAAGAAGAGGCTAAGGCGCAAGAAAAGCTTGCTAAGGCTAACGATAAAACTGCAAAGTCGCTTAAAGGTTTAGCGACTGTCAAGCTGAGTGTGAATGCTAAAGCACTAAATAACGCTGAGAATTATGGCTTTGCAAACTATGAGGCTCAATATGGTTTACCACAAGGATTGATGACCGGCATTCATATGCAGGAGTCACATGGTAATACTAAAGCAACTGGACCATCTACCAAATGGGGAACAGCAAAAGGTGGATTCCAGCTTATAGATGCCACTGCCAAGAGATTCCAAGTTGATAACGCTTACAACATGGAGCAAGCGACAGAGGGTGCCGCTAAGTACCTAAGTTATCTATATAAGCACTTCAATGGCGATTTGGCTAAAACCATCGCAGCATACAACACAGGTGAGGGCAACGTAGACAACAACCCAATGTCATTAATACTATCCGACAGATGGGCTAGAAACAAAAAGACAGGGATTGGGCAGACAAAGGAGTACACCAAAAACGTACTTGCTTATATGAAGTCAGCCACGACCGATACAAGTAAATTGGTTTATGACACCGTGTCCAAGCAAGCACAAGATGCCCAAAAACTGCAAGAGGAAACCCTAAAGCGTCAGCAATCAATACAAGTCAAGTATGCCACTGCACGCGAAAAACTAGACCGAGATTATGTCGCTGATATCACAGAGATTGAATCTTTGTATGCCGAAGGCTCGCTTAAGCGCACTGATTTACTGAATCGCGCAAAAACTGAGTACGAAGAAAAGCGCCAAGCTAAGGCAAAGTCTATTCTTGAAACTTATATGTCTGATGAAGTTAAGTTGGGTTATGAGCATAACAAGAAGATTGACGCCATCAATGCTGAGTTTGCACATGACGATACCACACGCGAAATGCTCATTGATTTGCAAAAGGCTGCGTATCAGGAAGATTTAGCTAATTTTAGATTTGCATCACAAGCCAAAGCGCGTGAACAAGACAAGATGTACCAATCACTTGCCAATAGCATGAAAGCCAATGGTTTGTCTGCTGCTAGCACTGGTCTTGATGCAATGGCTCAGCGCACTATGAGTGGTCAAGATTACGAAGTTTGGCGTTTAGCGCAAGACCATGATGAGGCTTATGATTCGGTCAATAATCAATATGCAGACCGTCAGAAAGAGATTAATGAGAAGGATGAGCGCGGCGAAGAATACCTATTGCCAGAGCTTGAACGCAATGAGTTGCTGGAGCTGGCACGTCAAGAACACCTAGATAGCATGTGGGCAATGGAACAGGAATATGCTTTAAAAGAGCAGACGCTCACAGAAGAACAAGCATCACAGCGAGTAGCTATGTATCAAAGCTTATTCAGCGGTATTGCAGGACTTACTAAGTCTTTTGCGGGCGAGCAATCAGCGGCTTATCGTATCAGCTTTGCAATTGAAAAAGGCTTTGCCATTGCACAGTCTGTGATGGCTATTCAACAGGCTGTTGCTAAAGCTATGGCTGTAGGTTTCCCCGCCAATATACCTTTGATTGCTCAGTCAGTCGCTCAAGGTGCACAGGTAATCAGTTCCATTAAGAATGTCCAAGCCCCAGCGGTAAGCGGTATTGCCCACGGCGGTCTTGATTATGTACCCAAAGAATCTACCTACTTACTCGATAAAGGCGAGCGAGTCTTATCACCGCGTCAAAACAAAGACCTAGCTAACTTTATGTCGAACGGTCAAAAAGCCAGTGCCGGCAACATCACTATCAACAACAATTCAAGCGCTGAGGTAAGTGCTAGGCATAATCCTGACGGCACGGTAACGGTCGATATGGTAGACAAGATGATTGAAAAATCATTTAAACGTATTCGCACCGCCAACTCACTCGAGAGCAAGAGTATACAGCGCGGCACAACAGCAAGGGTGAATCGCCGATGAATAACTTTGCACTCTGTCCATTACAGCGCGGCTACACGCCAGAAGTGGCAAACAATTTATTAGAGCAAGCACTGATGGGCGGTTTCGCCCGTCAGCGCGTGCAGTTTGTTAACAATGTGCACACGGTCACAGCATCTGTCATGCTCGATGAGAAAATTAAGCAGCAGTATTTTTGGGCGTTCTGGCGCAGTCATCAGACAAATCCACGTCCGTTTCTTTGGCGATTGATTGTTGACGAAACCAGTGTCGCTACCTACGTCTGTCAGTTTGTCGCTGGCTCGCTACAGCTTGGCGAGCGTGACGGTAAAGTCTATAGCGTATCGTTTGGCTTGCGTTTAAAGCCAAACAATACCGGCAGGGATTTTGATGAAACCATTATTGGACTATGGAACGATGGCGACCCGCGCAAACTCCTTAACTTGCTTGCTAAATTGGTTAATGAAGATTTGCCAGATGCACTAGGGAGTTTGTAATGGCAGTAACGATTGATGATATCAAAGACCTGCATCTTGATAGCTCTCCCAGTATCGCCGCGCTCGAGACAATAGAGGTCAGTCACAGCTTATGGCCAACGCCAATACGTATCGTGACCAATCACGCCGATGGTGTTGATGCCATGCTTGAGACAGGCGAAGTGGTGAACTTTGAGTTTGCGCCATTGCTAATCAAGCAGATAAGAGCATCTGATAGCGACGAGTACCCACAAGTAATTTACCGTCAATATGCTTACGACGTGACCGCCATGTCCTTTGCTAAGGACAAACCTATCGATATTGCTAAAGGCTTGTTCATCGAACAAATGAGCCGTGACCATCAAGCCACTACCTTTGATGCTAAGACGCCTGATAAGAACACCGTTGCTACTGGTCGCCCTTACAGCCCTGAAGAGTATCCCGACTTAAAGGCGTTGTTATGAAAAGCATTGATCCTTTATTGAATCGTCAGTTTGACCGTGACAATTATCACTGTGTCCACTTGCTCATAGATGCTGGCAAGCACCTGTTTGATTACGACTTTAGCCATTGCTTTTTGGGATTGACTGGCTCGCTTGACGATACATTAATACCAACCAAAGAAGGCATGGGGCAGGGTGATTTAGTTGCTACGCCACGTGACGGCACTATCATCCTCATGATGACCCTAGACAATAGGCATCATGTGGGCTTGTACTATTGCCGACGCATACTGCATCTATCAGAAAGCGGACCACGTTTTGAAACCCTTCGGAGCATCAAGAGACAGTATAAAAAGGTGCGATTTTATGATGTTAAAAATTTTTCACAATGAGCTTGATGCTAGCGAATTTGCTGAGCATTTCTATACGTGCTTATTAACCGAATGGATAGCAGTCCGCGAACAGTATCCGCAAGCCCGTTTGTATAAAGGCACAATTTGCGTACAGAACGATATTACCCCAAAGACCAAGCTGGACGCATGGGCGCTCAAAGACGTGACTGGGGACTATCAAGTATTGTGTCACGCTGGCACGCCACTTGCCTTTGGTATTATCGCCGCGGTTATATCAGTAGGTGTGGCAGTTTATACTTACATGAATATGCCAGAAATGAATGCGCCGCAAGATATAGCAGGCTCTCCAAATAATAGCCTTGCACAGCGTCAAAACAAGCATCGTGTCAATGAACGTGCACCAGACATCTATGGCAAGCGCAAAGTTGTACCCGACTTGATATCAACTGTTTATCGATATTATGAAGGTAGTGTGCAGGTAGAAGAGTGCTTGTTGTCTATTGGTACCGGCTCCTTTGCTATAAACGAAGATATGATCAACGAAGGCGAAACACCAATCAATACGATTGATGGTGCGTCCATCAGTATCTATGAACCTGGTCAATCAACCATAAGTCCAAACCCACAAATACAAATCGGATCTGTTTTTGATAAGTTGCAGATTGTCACTAAGCAGGTAAGCGCCATCGATGGCAAGCAGACGCTGCTATCACCTAACAGTGCAAGAATATCTACGCGCTCAGTAACCGTCAACAGTCCAAATGAAATCAGCGTGCCCAGCGACACGATAAATGAGTCTGGCCGTGAGTGGAATGATGATTTTGGTGCTTGGGTAGATTATAAAATTGAAGGCTCTGTTGATTTTTCTTATAAATTTACTGCTGGCGAAAAAGTAACGATCAGCAATGCTATTTATGGCACGGTCGAAGACATTAGGTTGTCGGGTAACACCAATGTGGCGATGGATGGTGTGCTAACCATTGCAACTTCTATCGATGTGGTTAATCCAGATAATTACAAAAGAGTTCGAATTGCGTCGCTATTAATCAACGACCCAGTAAGCGGCGCACTCGATTTGGCGGGCGAGTATGATGTTGCTTCAATAACAAAGTCAGGTTCATCGGGCGCTTATTTTTACGAGGTCACATTGTCGGACAGCTTTGCTGCCACCAACCCTAGTTTTTCATTGCTGACAGAAGATGCTGTTGCACTTACAGCGTCAGTATTGACGGGTAATAGCAATAATGTGGATTTGAGTGGTACATATACAGTCGCTAGTACAAACGGTGGGGTATTAAAGTTAGTGAATCCTGTGGCGACCAATGCAGATTGGGGAAAGGTTGATAGCTTGACCGCCGCTCAAAAACAACAGTTTCTGAGCAGACAGATTGTAATTAAGGGCTCAAAGGATAATTTCATTGGTTGGTATTACGCCGGTAGCAAAGACAGCACTGGTTTCATCCTTAACTTTTTAGCGCAAAACGGCATATATGATGGTGACGACAGTAGGCAGGTGACCATTGAGGTTGAGTATCAAATGGTCGTTGACGGTGTGCCCACAGGTCAGATTTACCGCTACGGCGATGTCATGCAAGGCGTAGCAAATAATAGAAATCCAATCGGTATTACGCTTAGAAAAGATTTGCCGCAAGCTGGGCAGTTCAGGTTTAGAGTTAAGCGCGAAAATGATAACGGTGATAGCGCAAGTTTAATAGATGATGTGGTTTTTGAGAGTGCATACAGCTACTACGAAACTAAGAAATCAGTCTATGAGCATGACACCATTGTCCGATTGCGGCGCATGGCCATTGGTTCTGGTACCAATGCTAGTGAACTGAATATGATCGCCCATCGTAAGCTTGATACGATTGGAGGCTTTCTTCCGACGAGCGACTTTGCTGATATTGCGATAGCAATGGCGCTCGATCCTTACATTGGTCGTATGGATGCTACCGAAGTTGATAACCAGTCTTTTTATGATATCAGTAATGAGATAGCGGTTTACTTTGGCACCGATAAAGCTTGTGAGTTTAACTATACGTTTGATGATAAATACGCTAGCTATCAAGAGATGATATTTACAGTTGCGGAAGCAGTTTTTTGCACTGCTCGTCGTGAAGGTGGCTTGCACTATTTTAGCTTTGAGCGCGAAACACCTAACAGCCTCGCGTTATTTAATCATCGTAATATCGCACCAGAGAGCATGGTGGTTACTGAGTTCTTCGGCATCCAAGATAATTATGACGGCATTGAGTTTAAATGGCGCGATCCGTCAGATAATTACAGCGAGGCGATTGTTAGGCTGCCTGACGACTTGCGAACCAACTATAAGACGATAGATAGCTGCGGCGTTACCAGTCACATCCAAGCTCATTTTTTAGCGCACAGGGCATGGAATAAGCTGCGATATAACCGTAAGGCTATTGAGTTTACTGCATATGGTGAGGGCGACTTGGTGACTCGCATGGACAGAATTGCAGTTGTTGATTCTACGGTGCCGATCCTGTGCAGCGGTCAAATTGAGCAGCAAGACAATACGATATTAACGTTGGATTATCCAGTTGAGCTCGATGCTGGCAAGAACTACGTTATTCATCTACAGCTTAAAAACAGCACAGTCGATGTGATTGAGATCGTTGGTCAGATTGGTGATTATCAGATTGAGCTGGCACGCATACCAATGATGGCATTGGTAACATCAGGTGTGACGCATGCCGTATTTAACATTGCTGAAGCCACAGAGGTTGAAGCTGATGTTTATCTGGTCAGTGAGAAGTCTGGCAAGGGTATCTTTGAGTCTACGATAAGCGCTATGTCATATGATCGGCGTTACTACCCAAACGACAAAGACTACATAAACGGCTTGATAGCCTAAATTGATTTAAACATATGCCCTCTTAATTGAGGGCTTTTTTGTGGAGGTTTGAAAGTATGGATATTAACGATATTGTACAAACGATAGCTGAGGCAAGGATTGATGCGAGGTCTTTATCCGAGTTTGTATTTAAGCCATCAAGTTTTAAGGTGACAAGACGTCTTGCGCCACCAATCAACACTTTGAACTACTACATCGATTATCTTGATGGCTTGAAAGCGGTTTATACACAACAAACAGGTACGGTCACTGTAAACGGGGTGCAGGTAAAAGCGATTACGCAAGCAGTTAAAGACGCACTAAACAGTGCTGCGATTGATAACAATACGCAAGTAGACACACTGGTTACTGCAACAGCCAAGCATGTCGGCGCTATACCGCGCACGCAGGCGGATAAAAATAGCGATGTAATAAGTATTACGGATTTCTCCAGCCCTGATGCCGCTTACACCTATGCTGTCGATAACAAAGCAAAGCTCTATGTACCAAAAGGCGATTTTTTGATTGCAAGAGCAGGTGTAGATTACAGTCTATTCTATGGCTTGGGCACCATTAATGGTTTGCAACCCAGTTATCTAAAAGCCGTGGAGAGAGCACAGGGTTTTGATGTGCAAGAGTTGGGCGGTGACAAAAACTCTTTTGATAGATACCTATTATCAATGCAAGGAGAGGGTAGCGAAACTGTTATTCCGCAAGATTTTACGATAGACAATAAGTCTGACGAATTGTTTACGTCTTATGTTATAAATGACCCTGAGCAGTGTGTTATCAATAAGTTTAACGCGACAAGAGCGACCCAAACCGCTAAAAGATGGTTAAAAAACCCAAGTCTTGAGATAGGGCATCAAGGATTGTCGGTTTGCTACGATGGCGATGGTGAGCGTTGGTTTGCACATTCGGCTGGTCCATCTATAAGCAATAAAGGCGCTAAGGTTGTTTTGTTTCAAATTGAAGATGACCCTAGCGACAGTGAGGGTCTTTTAATTAAAAACCTGAGAGAAGTTAAGGTTTTTACAACAACTAGCAATCAGCACTGCACTTGTACAACATCATTAAATAGTCGATATTTAATCGCTAAGCTGTACATGCCAAACAATAAAGTTTTGTTTAGAGTGTTTGATTTGCAGTACATACTAGGTAATAAGCTAATTGTTGATTTCGCGAATGAATATATGTCAGAGTTTATTGCTGACATGGACTATAGTTATTACTCCTTGCAATCAATAGCTTGCGACAATAATGTTATTTATATATTTCATGGCGCAGGTCGGTATGATACGCCCAATTCAGTAAGGGTTGCTGTTTATGACATGATAGGCGTTGAGCTTTACAACAAGCCGTTCGACGTGGGTAGAGACAAATCATATCAAGATGGAAGCTCAAATTTTTACGAGGTCGAGGGTGCAGGTTGGGCTTATGTAGGGAACGAGCCTTGTTTAGCGGTGCAAGTGGTATCTGGTTTTGGGACTGGTAGAAAATGCCGTATCTATCAGATGAGAAAAGACACGAGTATAGTTGCCACTGTTAGAGATTTCCGTAGGCGACCTGCTTTTATCTCCGAGGCTGTCAATGATTTTGCAGCTCCGCATGATGAAAGCCTAATTTTAGGTCATTATGACGCAAACAATGACTTTTTCTACAAAGGTCTTGAGATAGACAGCAACCAGAACATTAGTTTTTCCAGTAAAAACTCAGGCGATTTGACAGTGACATTGCATGACAGTCCTACAGGTGGTAAAACAAGTACGACAACAGGTTCAGGCACATTTAGTCGCATTGGCGACTTAGTGTTTGTCAATATCTATATTAGTAATATTAGTATTACAGGCATGACAGCAGCAAACAATATGGTTGTGCGCCTATCTGCTAGCGGCACAAACTTTAAAGTGCCTACAGTTGCAAGCTGTCTATCTATGTCATGTAATAATTATACGCCATTTGCAGGTGCATTAATGACCACGCCCACATTCTCAGGGGGTGTGCTTTACTTTAGAGACTGCATTACAGGTGGCTCAGTTGAGCTAGCGGACGTATCGCAGTTTGCAGGTGTGACGCTACAGATTAGCGGTTGCTACCAAGTCTCTTAACCCTTTAATAGGGGTTTTTTATTATCTAAAATTTGAGGAAGGCATATGCCAAACAACACACCATTTGGGGATATTATTTTATTAAAGCTCTTGGTATTTCTTCCAAAAGTATTTGCCGCCGTGATTGGTGCGATATTTGGTTTAATGCTGTCAGGTGATATCGGTAAAGACGCAAACTTGAAAATTAATATGTCAGTGATCGTCAAATTTACGATTGCAGTTACCATTTCACTGTTTGGTGGCTCAGCGCATATTGAGTTGATGGGTTATCAAGATTACAGCCCTATGACTCAAGGTGCAATCATGCTCATGTGGGCGGTATTTGGCATGCTTGCAATTGGGATTGTCTATCAAGCCGTTGCGCTCATGCAAGGCAAGCCTTTATCGGCAATTATTAAAGAAATTAAAGACGCAGCGTTTGCGATATTTGGTAAATAACAATCAACATTAAATACAGCCTCATTTTTGAGGCTTTTTTAATGTCTAAAATAAGGTA
Source organism: Psychrobacter sp. AOP7-A1-24 (assembly GCF_052376235.1). NCBI lineage: Bacteria > Pseudomonadati > Pseudomonadota > Gammaproteobacteria > Moraxellales > Moraxellaceae > Psychrobacter > Psychrobacter sp. AOP7-A1-24. The sequence goes on from NZ_JBQSVM010000037.1 coordinate 25,013, forward strand.
CAAGTTATGAGTGTATTTGATACGATATTCGAGCGGTTGATGAAACATGAGGGTGGCTATGTCAATCATCCTAATGATCCCGGTGGTGAAACGATGTATGGTGTTACCAAGCGTGTTGCCAATGCGCATGACTATTGGGGTGATATGCGTAACCTACCCAAATCACTTGCCAAGCAAATCACCGAGAAGTCATACTATAGCGCTATAAAAGGCGATCAGTTAGACCGGCTGATTGCATGGCAGCTGACTGATGCTGCATATAATCATGGTAATCGACAAGCCGTTAAGTTTTTACAACGCGCTGTTGGCGCTAGCGATGATGGTTTGATTGGTCCACGTACGTTGGCAGCCGTTGCAGCAATGGATAAAAATGATGTTGTGTTTTTATTTAATGCAGAACGCATCGAGTTTTATACAGGCCTACGCGGATGGATCAGCTTTGGCAAAGGTTGGGCGAGGCGAGTGGCTAGTAACTTACGATTTGCGGCATCAGATAATTAAGACTCAAATTGTTCTAAAAATACTGAACTTTGCCGATTGACTAATTTTTATTTTAAGCCGCGATTAATAATACTTGACCCCTTGCTATATTTAGGTTGTATTAAAAATTATATATTAACTGTCTTTTATAGAAAGCTTTCAGTAGTATTGATGCATATAGTCTAAAGTATGAGGAATGTTTAAATGGGTAAAAGAAGTCATTTAACAAGCAAGTTAAAAAATGAGCGCAGACAGAAGAGGAAAAAAGCAGACCAAAGAAAAAAAACAGAGCAGAATAATCACCTTTTATCTGTGAATCCAGTAAAAGATAAAAATTTTGCTCTTCATAATCAGAGCTCTGTTTACAAGTTTTTTAAAGAAGAAGAGCATGCAGATGCACTTGCTCGAGGTGATGTATATTTAAGTACACTAGAAAACTGTAGAGCTTATGAAAATTCTGAACAAGGAGATTCCGAAGAAGCTCATGAGACATATTTTTCAGGAACATTATCAGGTGGTGGTAATGATCCTGAGTTTGTTGAGCAAGCTCGTCGAGCTGGTATTGGTATTTCTAAAAATGCCAATGATATTTTCCTTGCAAGTTGTTCTAACAAAAAATCTATCAAAGATGCCTATGTGTTATGTGCAAGCGCTGAACATGCACCTGAAAACATGAATGAGGCGATTGGTAATAAATTTTGTGTTGAAATAAAAAACCCTAGAGTATTCTTTAATGCTGTTTCAAAGAAAATTAGCTCCGTATCTACTATACGTAAGGCTAGCATGGGTAAAATCATATATGCAGATCGAAGTTATACGGGGTTAGACCAGCCGCCAGGACCAATCGGCTTCGTCAAGCCTGCATTCCCATACGAAAAGCAAAAAGAATTTAGATTTTTATGGATTATGGAGAATATGGGAGAAATAAACCCTCCTTTATTGCAGTGCCCTGAGATAAGTCATTTATGTAAGCGAATCTCATGACAGGAAGCCTGTGACATGATTCTTGACAGCCTGCCATGATACGCTATCACATGTAATCACATTGTGTTATCGTAAGTCATTGATATTGTTAATCCTATATTTGATAGCGTGTGATAGAATGTGATGTAATCGGGTTCAACTCCCGCCATCTCCACCAAATATTAAAAATCCGACCACTTAGGTGGTCGGATTTTTTTTGTCTAAATTTTATGGTTGATTAAAAGAATAATGATACTGATGAGCTTTTAATAA
>NZ_JBQSVM010000038.1:0-26412 GCF_052376235.1 Psychrobacter sp. AOP7-A1-24
ACCGTAACAATTGCAATGTATTGTAGGAAGACTGTTTGTGTTTTTGAAGTGGTGTAAGCAAACGGATACCTGACTCCTGTCATTTAAACCACAGTTACAGGCAATAAAAAAGACACGGCTAGCGTGTCTTAATTAGTAAACGATATAAGAGTATAAATAAATTTAATGTTCGCGAGTGCTACTAAAAGTCACTTCTGGATAGCGATCTTGCATCAGCTGTAGGTTAACACGTGATGGTGCAAGATACGTTAGATAACCACCACCATCTATCGACAATTGGTCATGGGCTTTTTTCTTAAATTTCGCCAATGCCACTTCATCATCACAATGAATCCAGCGTACCGTAGCTATCGATACGGGCTCAAAAGTACATTGAACCTTATACTCTTCTTTTAGGCGGTGCGCGACCACCTCAAACTGTAGTACGCCGACTGCACCTAACACCAAATCATTGTTAATCTGCGGCATAAATACCTGCGTTGCGCCCTCTTCGCTTAACTGCTGTAAACCTTTTTGCAGTGCTTTTGATTTGAGCGGATCTTTTAGCACCACACGGCGGAACAGTTCAGGTGCGAAATGTGGAATACCCGTAAAGCTCAACTCTTCGCCTGCTGTAAAGCTATCACCGATAGAAATGGTGCCATGGTTATGCAAACCAATGATATCACCTGGATAAGCTTCTTCTAGTGCCTCGCGGTCGCCTGCTAAAAAGGTCAACGCATCAGCGATACGTACGTCTTTACCCAGACGCACATGCTTCATTTTCATGCCTTTCTCGTACTTACCAGAACATACTCGCAAGAACGCAATGCGGTCACGGTGACGCGGATCCATATTGGCCTGAATTTTAAATACAAAGCCTGTAAAATCTGTCTCGGTTGCTGATACTTCACGCTCAGTCGTTGGATGGGCTTTTGGCGGCGGTGCATATTTGACCAAGGTATCAAGTACCATGTTAACACCAAAGTTGCCCAATGCTGTACCAAACAATACTGGCGTCATCTCGCCCGCCAAAAATGCTTCAACGCTGAACTCTTCTAGCGCCATCTGTACCAGCTCAAGTGACTCTTCGAACGCATCAAACATCAGTGTTCCTAGGCGTTCGCGGATATCTGGATAATCATAGCCCTCGCGAGTCTCAGAAACGGTCATCTTACCGCCATTACCTTTTTCATATAGGTAGGTTTTGTTTTCTGCAAGGTGATAAACCCCAACAAAATCCTGTCCCATACCAATCGGCCAAGTGACTGGCACACACTTAATCTTTAACACCGATTCGATTTCACTAAGCAACTCAAGCGGCTCACGAATCTGACGATCTAGTTTATTGACGAATGAGATGATAGGCGTATCACGCATACGACACACTTCCATCAGCTTGATGGTACGTTCCTCTACACCTTTTGCACCATCGACCATCATCAGCGCACTATCCACTGCGGTCAAAGTACGGTAAGTATCTTCACTAAAGTCGGCGTGACCTGGGGTGTCTAGTAGGTTGACCATATGGTCTTTATACGGGAACTGCATAACAGATGTCGTGATTGAGATACCACGCTCTTGCTCCATGCTCATCCAATCTGAGGTTGCATGACGATCAGTCTTACGGCCTTTTACCTCGCCTACTACCTGAATTGCTTGACCCCACAATAGGAGTTTTTCGGTCATGGTGGTCTTACCAGCATCAGGATGCGAGATAATGGCAAAGGTGCGGCGCTTAGCAACTTCTTTGTTTAATTTCTTTGGATCTACGCTCATAATTTTCAGCTTCAACAGTTATGTGATTTAGAAGTGACTCTAAATAAATAAAATAAATAATGGGCGTATTGTAGCGGATTTAGCATCAAGGTGCAGAATTAGCGTATAAAAAAACACGCCATATTATTTAAATAAAGCGTGTTTTTGAGCTTTCTAATTGCAATCATCATGCTGAATTAGCACGACTAATAGCCATCAATTCATCTCAATAGTAGCGTTTGATTTGCTCAGCTAAGAAGTCGCCAGCCACCTCATTGACGATTGTACAATCTACCACGTCAAAACGACTGTCTGTGTTCGGATCGGTACTGCCTTTGGCGACATAGTTTGCTTCATAAACGTCCTTTCCGTACTCAACACCGCTATATTCATAAGCAGGCTGATCATCGTACTCAAAAAACATGACTTGCGCAGCTTGTTGCTGATTGCCTTCGCCTACGCCAAACTGAGAAGTTCTGTGATCTCTATCTGCACTAAAGCGGGTTTTGGCCACGTCAATCCATCTCTCTATTGAGGCATATCCAGTTTTATTTTTATCATTAAATGCCAAAAATGAGCGCTCACTGGTTACCACAGGAATGTAACAAACCGACCCTTCAGGGAAAGCAACATTGGTTGGAATTTCAGAGTAGTTATTTAAATCGGTAATAATACCGTATCTATTGTTCACGTTTGCACTAGCAACATAGCTGTTCGCACGCAAACCGGATAAATTGAGCGTCTTGTAAGTGGTTTCGTAGTCTAGCTGGTTGTTAGTGTTTTTTTCATAGATAGGGCGTTTGATCGTCCGATTATTAACCTCAATGTCTTTATTTTCAAGTCGACCCTCGAAGTCGTCTGCCAGCACCGTTCTGTCTAAATCATTCAGGCTTTGATTGCTATAACTGTTGATGATATTGGTTGTTTTGATCTCGCGGGCACCAGTACGATAGCTTTCATCAATTCTCGCGATTGCCGTAGCATTGGCTTTGCTATCATAGCTATTAGCGAAGCTTGTCAATGTAATCTCGCTACTAGCCGTCCCATAAGCGCCGTCTTCTTCGCACCCTATCAAAGCGAGCGTCGTCAAAAAGCAAACACTAGGTATCGCAATCCATCTATTCATCAAACAATGTCCTTATGACTAAGACTTATATTATCTATACTAATACGTACACATGGTTCATTGCCGCTATTGTACCTCTTTGACGACTGTACGATAAGACTGTAAATCTAAAAACGAATAAAACTGTGCTCAAAACTTTATTTACAAACTAGCAGTATATATTTACTCTCTATGCACTGAGCTGCGTGAGCGATTTGTTATGCTAGGTCTCATATTAAGATTTATCACTCAAATATAAACATAAAAATTCACAACAAAGGATATGTCATGAAATCTCTATACTCTACCAAATCTACAGTTACTGGCGGTCGCATGGGTACGGCAACCTTAAGCGATAGTGATCTTGAAATCAATATGGTACCACCAGGCGGTAATGAAAAAGGTAACAATCCTGAGCAATTACTCGCTATGGGTTATGGCGCTTGTTTTGATGGCGCTTTAGGCGTAGTCAAAAAAATGGAAAGCGCAACATTTGGCTCAACTGTTGAGACCTCTGTAGACCTATTGCAAGGTGACAACCACGAATATAAGCTTGCTGTAAAAATTCATGTCATCGCCGACAATACAGATCTGTCTGCTGACGAAATTCAAAAATTGGTCGAAAAAGCACACGAAGTATGCCCATACTCGAAAGCAACCAACGGTAACATTGATGTTGAAGTTTCTTCAGAAGTAAAGTAAAGCATTCAGAGACTTGTTATTAACATCTATTTAATAACAAATAGCTGATAGTTATCAGACAAAAAAGAACCCAGATTATCTGGGTTCTTTTTTTGTTTTTAACAATTCATTTATCCTAAACATGAAATATCGAAAACTCAATTTAGATTTCAATAAAAAGAACACGATGGAATACATCGTAACGATTTAGCAGTTCGGCACGCGCTGATTTTATCGTTATAATAAGCATATATATTTTTATCTAATAGCTGATAAGTGACTTTTATGACTGATAATACGACTGACAGTGATCACAACTCTCATCAAGCGCTTGACCCTAAAGCATTACCGAACTTCGATACCATGCCTAACGTGGCGCTGATGGATACCAGTCACGTAGACAAAGATCAACCACCTTTTATTTTAGTTGATGGCTCCTATTATCTGTTCCGCACTTATCATGCCCTGCCAAAAACTATGCAAAACTCGCAGGGCCTAATCACCAACGCGATACGCGGTACACTCAACGCATTGCTAAAACTGATGCGTCGCTATCACCCTACTCATATGGCGGTCTGCTTCGATACCAAATCACCGACTTTTCGCCATCATATGTCTGCTGATTACAAAGCTGCTCGTCCGCCTATTGATATCGAGCTAGTAGAGCAGATTCCTTATATTCATCGTTTGGTCACTGCTTTAGGTATTCCGCTGTTGCGTATCGAAGGTGCAGAGGCCGATGATATCATCGGTACACTTGCCCATCGTGCTGTCGAGCAAGGTCATCATGTGGTCATCTCAACAGGTGATAAAGACATGATGCAGCTGGTCAATGACTGCGTAATACTAGAAGACAGCTTTACAGGTAAAGTCACGGATACCCCAGCGGTAATCGATAAGTTTGGTATTAATCCAAATCAGATGATCGATTTCTTGACGCTAATGGGTGATGCCTCTGATGGTATTAAAGGTGTACCTGGTATCGGTAAAAAGACTGCTAAAGACTTGCTCGTTGAGTATGGTGACATCGAAAACATGCTTAAGCATATTGGCTTTATCAAAGGTCGCGGAGCAAAAGGTCTGATCGAACACGCCGACGATATTCCTTTTAACAGAAATCTTGCTACCATCGTCACTAACTTAGCAATTGGCCAAGATTGGAATGATCTAAAAATCAATACCGACCCTTGCGCGCATATAGCTGAATTACGCGACTTATATAATGAGCTTGAGTTTAGAAATGAGCTGGCATCATTGGATCACCCAAATCACCCTGCCAATGGTTCTAAAAGTGTTGCTGATAGTCAGGCCGATACTGAGTCACAAGCACAAGTAGCAAAATCACTCCAATCAACCAAAAGCGACAACATTAAAGACAGCGCTAACCATGATAAAGCGTGGCACACTGTACTCGACGAGCCAGCGCTTGATAGCTTAGTCGAGTCGTTAGAAGCTGCTCCGCACTTTGTCATTGATACCGAAACCACTAGCGTTCATTGGCGTGATGCACAAATCGTCGGTTTATCCTTCGCCTTGCAAGCCCATGAAGCGTATTACATTCCGCTTACGCATAGCCTAGAAGATGATGAACTGACAGCCAAGCAGCTTGATCGTGATATGGTATTGGCTCGCTTAAAACCTACACTAGAAAATTCCAAAATTGGCAAAATCGGTCAGCATTTGAAATATGATGCGCATATCCTCGCTCACTATGATATCGACCTAGTCGGCGCCATACATGAGCAGCCGAACAATTGGGCAATGGATACCATGCTTGCCAGCTATGTCATCAATGCGGCAGCCACTCGCCACGGTATGGATGATTTGGCACGTCATTATCTGCAAACGCAAACCATCAGCTTTGAAGATGTAGCAGGGAAAGGCGCTAAACAAGTTACCTTTGACCAAGTGGCCATAGATATCGCGAGCGACTATGCTTGTGAAGATGCTGATATCACCTATCAATTATTTGACGTGTTCAGCGTTGAACTGGCTAACGATGCCAATAATGCCAAGCTGCTACACGAGCTAGAAATTCCTACCGCTGAGATACTGTGCCAAATGGAAGCGAATGGTATTTTGATTAAACGTTCATTTTTAAACGAGCTTTCAAAACGCTTTGATGAAGAAATTATCGCACTAGAGAAGCGTGCCTATGAAGTGGCAGGTGAAGAGTTTAACTTAGGCTCTCCTAAGCAGCTTGGTGAAATGCTGTTTGAAAAGCTAGGCGTCGCTGGCGGTAAAAAAACCAAGTCTGGTCAATACTCAACTGGCGAGGCTGTACTATCAAAAATCGATCATCCACTGGTCGATATCACCTTGGAGTATCGCGGTCTATCTAAGCTCAAGAGCACTTATACCGATGCACTTGATAATGTCGCAGACAATGAAACTGATCGCGTACACACTAGCTACCACCAAGCACTAACCAGTACTGGACGTTTGTCATCGACAGATCCTAACTTGCAAAACATCCCAATTCGTACTGCAACTGGCCGCTTAATTCGTCAAGCTTTTATCGCCCCAGAAGGTCGCGTTATCTTGGCTGCGGATTACTCACAAATTGAACTTCGTTTGATGGCGCATTTCTCAGGTGATAACAACCTAACTCATGCCTTTAATGAAGGATTAGATATTCACGCGGCGACTGCTGCTGAGGTACTTAGTAAGGATGTCGCAGACGTTACCTCGACCGAGCGCCGTAATGCCAAGGCCATTAACTTTGGTCTACTATACGGTATGAGTGCCTTTGGGCTTGCCAAACAGCTACAGATGAGTCGCGGCGAAGCACAAGACTATATCGATATGTATTTTGAGCGTTATCCAGGCGTCAAAAACTATATGATTAATACTCGTGCCAGCGCTTATGAACAAGGTTATGTCGAGACTATTTTAGGCCGTAAGCTCTATACGCCTGATATCAATCATAGTAATCGTATGGTCAAGCAAGGGGCTGAGCGTGCGGCGATTAATGCGCCACTTCAAGGATCAGCAGCAGATTTGATTAAGCTAGCCATGATTGCCGTCGATCAAGTATTGCCAAAAGAGCAGGCCAAAATGCTGCTACAAGTTCATGATGAATTGGTTTTTGAAGTCGATGCCGATAAAGTAGACGAAGTTAGTCAACTGATTACGGATGCCATGCAAGATGTCCTAACAACCACTGCCGTAGAAAAAGGCTGGAACGTTGACTTTGCTGTGCCATTATTGGTTGAGACTGATAGTGGTCAGAACTGGGATGAGGCGCACTAAGTATTAACTGCCATTTTATTAAGCATCAAAGGTATGGTTATTCACATACCTTGCAGGTAAAACAGTTTTTGATAACTGATACTACACTAAATGATTATATATTATTTATATTAACAATTGCTTATGACTAATTAGTTATCTTTCACAACAGCAATATCTAGCTATGGGGTTTATAATAGTGCATCTATTAAATTCTAACTATTTGGTATTTTTTGCTTTGAAGTGAGCCTACGGGCTCACTTTTTTGTTTTTAACACATTTTTTGACACGCAGGAGTCATTTATTTTGAATTCAGATGGCATTATTGAAATCCCCGGTATGATCCTGTTGTTTGCCTGCTTACTACGTTGTACACAATACTTTGTAAAAAGTCATGTCAAACAAGTTAAAGCTTTTTGGCTGGCAGCCGTACTTATATTCGTCGCGAGTTGAACTATTTACCAGACCTACTGGTTCCAAGCGATTTTTTATTGCTTGGTCAGTCTTATGACTGGTGGGAGGATAGCATCCTTACCATTATATATCTCGTCGCGCTTGGTCTGCTAGCTTATGCAAGACACTACCTATGGGCAGTGCTAAAAAACGTGCCCGTTTCACTCTATCTTAGTGTTGTTGTACTGGCAGTCGTGCAATACATGGGTGAGAACGCCATTGTATTCCCGCATACATTTGGTGAAATTTTCGAAGAGCTGTCTGAAACTGCAATCTACGGTATTGCCTTGACCTACTTGTGGCGATTCAAATTGGCTGACTATCGACTAAAAATATAAACTTTGATTTAACGACCTTACTACCATACAAAGACTTAGTGAATATTTTATAAATAATTACGGCTACTTATATTGAGTAGCCGTTTTACATTCTGACCATCGTCTTACATTTTTTGAACATCATGTCACACCTTACTACTAGTGAAAATTTGTATAAGCGTACAAACTGAGAAGCATATTATCTACGTTGCCACAAGCAATGCTTTGATAAGCGAGTACGTTATCTTTATATCTAATAACTACAATAAGGAATTATTCATGGAAAACTCAAAAAACCCATTACCAGAAGAGATGGATCAGATTGACGGCAATCGTCGTAACAACCATGAGAGTCAAAGCGAGCAAGACAACCAATTGGTCGATTTGGACAATCCTATGCTGCATACGATAGATAACGATGATGTGATTGATAACAGTGCGGGATTTAATAACTCCGAAGTCGGTAGTGATGTAACCCAAGGATTAACACCTTCACATCGTCAAAATCTTGATGAGTCACGTGTCGACGAGGTTTTGGTTCAAGACAACCTTGATGACAGCGATTATCCAAATGCAATGGATATTGCTGATAGAGAAGCGGCTGAACGTAGCAACGATGATGATTTTTAGAACTTAATATAACTGTTAATACAACCCTTTACTCACAAAAAAGCACACTTAATATAGTTAAGCGTGCTTTTTTTATTTTATTATTTAACTCGTTAAAACAGCGAATCTTGACAGATTAAACCCAGCCGTCTAACGTACCAGCCCAACCTTTTACCAGAGGCAAACTCAACGCTTCAAGCAATTCAATATGTGTCTCATCAAGGTTCAGTGCAGGAATATAATGATACTCTTGCCCGCCAGCATTGAGGAAGTTATCACGATTTTCAATAGCCAACTCTTCTAGTGTCTCTAGGCAATCTGCTGAAAATGCTGGACTAATTACCTGCACCGAGCGCACACCTGATTTACCCCAATCCTCCAATACTACATCGGTATATGGCTTAACCCATTCTTGCTTACCAAAGCGTGACTGGAAGCTAATAATCCATTCATCTTCTGTCAGACCAAGGGCTTGTGCCACTTGTGCCGCAGTACATTTACAACGTTTAGGATAAGGATCGCCTTTGTCGGCATAAGGCTGCGGGATACCATGAAAACTAAACATTAACTTTTCAGGCTTACCGTGTTTTTCTTGAAAACGGCGAATAGAGTTGGCCAATGCTTGAATATAGAGCGGATGGGCAAAGTAGTCTTTGACAATCGTATAGTTTGGCAAATTGCGTTGTTTTAGCGTCCATTTCGTCAGCGCATCGTATACCGCACCGCCTGAAGAGGCAGAGTACTGCGGAAACAACGGCAGAATGACAAAGTGATCAACCCCTTCACCACGCAGCGTGTCCATCACATCAGGCAAGCCCGGATTGCCATAGCTCATCGCAGGATGTACAGAGACGCGAAATGGAGCCACACTATCAGCCAAACGTGGTTCTAACAGCTTAACTTGGCTTTTTAATATTTTACGGATCGGTGAATCACCTTCCCAGATACTGGCGTAAGCCTCTGCTACGCGTTTAGGACGACTTGGTAAGACAAATAAATTCAGAATAATGGCCCACAGAAATTTAGGAATCTCAATCACTCGTGGGTCTGACAAAAATTGTTTGAGGTAACGACGTACGGCAGGTGCTGTTGGCTCATCTGGTGTACCAAGATTCACTAACAAAACGGCAATACGTGGGGGCAATTTAGGTTTCATAGCAGCACTTTATTAGCAGTAAGGTATTAAGGGTGATGTCAAAATAATAAGAGATGATACTGTTAAGACACAGTTGAATGAACACCTTATTAGTGTAGCATTTTATCCATTGATGACGCAGGCTAAAAGCGTACCTATACAATTTGACACGCAGTTGCTATTTATTAGCTCTTGATTACTTGATGCTAGCGACTTATTCATTATTTGTTTATGGTGCAGCTGTCATAAAAACCACGCTCGAAAGGCGCGCTCGACGGTTGTACTCCAACGCGCATCACCATACAATAGGCAGGCCCAGTTTATAAAAACCGTGTAGGTAAAATAGCCTGTTAACAACGTGCCGTTTTGCTTTTATTTTATTGATGATTGTAGTCTTGCGAGGTAGCTTTGAACGCACGCTCTGATAATACCAGTGACCAGCATCCTAATTCACAACCTCACACTAACAGCTCGGCCAGTATCGACAGTACTACAGGGTCAGTGGGTGTCGTGACGCCCCAGAACTTTCATTTCGCTAAGCCCTTAACGTTAGAATGCAACCGTACCCTACCCTCGTTTGACCTAATGGTAGAGACTTACGGTACGCTCAATAGTGACAAATCAAATGCAATTTTAATTTGCCACGCGCTATCAGGTAGTCATCACGCAGCAGGCTTTCACAGTTCTAATGACAAAAAAGCGGGCTGGTGGGACAATATGATTGGTCCTAATAAGGCCATCGATACCAATCAGTTCTATGTAGTGTGTGTCAATAATATCGGCAGCTGTTTTGGTTCAACAGGGCCTACCACTATTAACCCTGATAGCGTTGGTTCGGACAGTATTGATTCAGATAGCAACAGTGAGCCACAAGTGTACGGCCCTGACTTTCCACTGATCACTATTAAAGACTGGGTAAAGACCCAAGCCATGCTCTCAGATCGTTTAGGTATCGACATTTGGCATGCCATCGTTGGTGGCTCCATGGGCGGTATGCAAGCGTTACAATGGTCTGTTGATTATCCAGAGCGATTAAAACGCTGTGTGGTTATCGCCAGTACGCCAAAGCTATCTGCTCAAAATATCGCTTTCAACGAAGTGGCACGTCAATCTATCTTATCTGACCCTGACTTTAAGGACGGACGCTATATACAAGAAGGCACCTATCCTCGTCGCGGACTGATATTGGCACGTATGGTTGGACATATTACCTATTTAACTGATGACGCGATGAAAGCCAAATTTGGCCGTGATTTAAAATCTGGCAAATTCATGTATGGCTATGATGTCGAGTTTCAGGTCGAAAGCTATCTGCGCTATCAAGGCGAGCGCTTTAGTGAAAACTTCGATGCCAATACCTATCTACTCATGACCAAAGCCTTAGATTACTTTGATCCGACGCGCGATTATCCAATACGCAACTACCCATCAACTGTAGCAAAAAATACTACAGAGTCGACAGTGCAAATAGAAGACTCTATCGCTGCATCAGTCGAATCTAGTAAAGCCAATGCACAGGGTGAATTAGAAGATGCGGTAGCACCGATTGAAGATAGTGAATCTGAGCGTCAGCAAGAGCTTTCTGCGCTCAAAGCTGCCTTTGCCCATACACAATGCCAATATTTGATCGTGTCATTTACTACTGACTGGCGCTTTGCACCTGAGCGCTCGCAAGAGATTGTCGATGCGCTGATGGCCACTGGTAAACCAGTCAGCTACATCAATATTGATGCACCGCATGGACATGATTCCTTCTTGTTTGATATTCCTCGCTACATGGGTGCGGTTAAAGGATTTTTGACTGCGCCATTTATTACCCAAAGCCGTCCAGCTGCAGGAGAACGCTCATGAGAATGGATCACCAACTGGCAGAGCGCTGGATTGCGCCGCAAGCACATGTACTGGATTTAGGTTGCGGTAATGGCGAGCTGCTTGCACACTTACAGCAGAAGCTAGGTGTGACAGGGTATGGGCTTGAGATTGATGAAGACAAAATCAATGAAGCGATTGGTAATGGCTTATCAATTGTCGAGCAGGACCTGAACGATGGTCTAGCGCGCTTTGCTGATAATAGCTTTGACACAGTCGTTATGGCACGTGCGCTACAAGCGGTAAAAGCACCTGACGAGTTGTTGCTTGATATGCTGAGAGTTGCCCGTGAAGCAGTCATCACTTTTCCTAACTTTGCGCATTGGCAAAACCGCATTCATTTAGGGCTAAGAGGCATGATGCCTGTTTCTGAAGCGCTGCCTTACGAGTGGTACAACACGCCAAACATTCATCTATGTACTTTCAAAGACTTTGAACTGCTATGTGCGCAGCATGATATTCATATCATTAATCGTTTTGCGGTTAGTGATTCTGAAAAAGGCCATATACCTTTGATGAAAACGTTAATCAGACAAGCACCTAACCTTTTGGCAGACGTCGCTATCTACCGAGTGACCAAAAAATAGCCGATAAACTATCAGCTACCTTGAGATTTTGAAGACTACTAAACACTACTGTTAGAGTCAGTATTAACCTTAATAGATTGTTAACTTAATATAATTCTTTAGTAACTGTCTGATTTTGTTAAGGGCAATCAAGTACAAACGTCTATTTGACCGTGTAATTAGTATTTGAGTTTCGTAAGTTTGGGTGCTAAGCTAGCAAAATATTGTCAGCCATCCAACTATTACGACCGTTTGTCTAATTAGTTAGGGTGAACTCTATAATTTAGAGCTGATAACCCCCTTTGCTAATGATTAGGTAAGTTCATATCGCAAGATTTCACCTAATTGTTATCGCCGTCTAACTGTCTTTGGCGAGACCATGTTTAGCGGTACAATTCTTTTGCTTATTAACTGCCTGATTTTGGAGCTGCTATGAAATTATTAAAAGCTGCGTTGTTTACTGCATTATTTTCTTGTGCTGGTCTAGCCAATGCTGAGTTAATATCAAACGTACCACTTGATACCTCACGTTTCGAACTTATGCCTATTAGTGAATTGTCTAGTCGTGCCAGCCAAGGCAACGATCACGCTCAGTTCTATCTGGCCAAGCGTTTGCAAAAAGGTGAAGGTATTGCTCAAAATACCCAACAAGCCATCCAATGGTACACCAAGGCGGCCCAGCAAGGCGTTGCTCCTGCTCAGTTGAATCTTGCCATCATGTATTTGCGCGGTGAAGGTGTACAACCTAACTTGCAACAAGCACGTTTGTGGTTAGAAAAAGCGGCAATGCGCGGCGATAACCGCGCTAGCTACACGCTTGCACTACTAGATGAAAAGCAAGAAAATCTGGTCGATGCTTATAAATGGTACGATTTGGCTGCCCGTGATGGTATGTTAGACGAAAAAGTTCGTACTAAAGCCCGTGGCAAAATTGGTCAATTAGCATTGAACTTATCAAGCTCAGACATTGCTAGCGCTCGTAGTCAAGCCGATAGCTGGTTTCAAAGTAAATAAGATCTAGTTTTCGTATTACGAATTGAATATAAAAAAGCTCAGTATTTTACTGGGCTTTTTTATTTTTTATCTTATTCATAAGTGGTCGAATGCTCTCTACAACACCAAGCTAAGCCTGACAAAATATTCAAATCTCTAGCAAAATTTGCTACACTACGCGCGCATTAGCCAATCCCATAATCAGGCTAGTGTTATGAACTATACCAATTAGTTTTAATAAATACTTTACGCACTAGGTTTGCGACCTAGCCAGCAGGAGAAAGACATGAGCATCAACAAAGAAACTGCGATAACTGACAACAATTCAGCCCCTGTATACGATAGTGTGACTAACAATATCGTCGTTACCGCACTATATAAGTTCACGCGCTTTGCTGATTTTGAGCAATATCGTGAACCGATCTTAAATACTATGATCGATCACGATGTGAAAGGTACGTTGTTACTTGCAAGCGAAGGCATTAACGGTACGATTTCTGGTACGCGTCAAGGTATCGATACTGTCCTTGACTATCTGCGTAGTATTGAGGCAGTTGGTACTTTTACTTTTAAAGAGTCCTATACTGACGCACAGCCTTTTTATCGCACTAAAGTAAAGCTAAAAAAAGAAATCGTCACTATGGGTGTCGAGAATATTGATCCATTAGAATCTGTTGGGCGGTATGTAAAGCCAAGCGAGTGGAACGCGCTAATCTCTGACCCTGAAGTTACCTTAATTGACACACGTAACGATTATGAAGTACAAATTGGTACTTTCCAAAACGCGGTTAACCCAAACACTGAAACTTTCCGCGAGTTCCCAGAATATGTTTCACAAGAGCTTGACCCAACCAAGCATAAAAAAGTCGCGATGTTCTGTACGGGTGGTATCCGCTGCGAGAAATCTACTGCGTATTTACGCGAGCAAGGGTTTGAAGAGGTCTATCATTTAGAAGGTGGCATCCTAAAATACTTAGAAGAAGTCCCTGCTAGTGATTCTATGTGGCAAGGCGATTGCTTTGTTTTTGACAACCGTGTCTCAGTCAACCATAACTTAGAAAAAGGCAACTACGAACAGTGTTTTGCTTGCCGTATGCCGATTACTGTCGACGACATGCAAAGCCCTGCTTATATCAAAGGTGAGTCATGCCCGCATTGTATCGACAAGGCAACCGATGAGCAAAAAGCTCGTTTCCGTGAGCGTGAGCATCAGATGCAGCTAGCGAAAAAGCGCGGCGAAGCCCATATCGGCAGTGACGTTATGGATGTAATCGAAAAACGTAAGGCCGCTAAGACAGAAGCACGTCTGCAAGCAGAAGCTACAAACAATGCTAAAGCGAACTAAGCTTGGCATTTTTAAAATAAAAAAGAAGTAAAAAAAGAGAGGCTCTAATCAATAGAGCCTCTCTTTTTTATGAAAAACTTTCAACGCGTATTAAAACTATTAGCGTTGATGTAGTCGATCCAATCTGAGAATGGAGTTGACTATATTAAAATAAGATACGTACGCGGATAGTCTCTTCTACATCTTTTAACTGGTCTAGTGCAGCTGTTGAGTCATTATAATCAACATCCATTACTAGATAACCAACATCACCTTCTGTCATTAGGCTCTGCGCTAGGATGTTAATCCCTGCTTCAGCAAACAAACGGTTAATCTGAGACAGTACGCCTGGTACGTTTTTGTGGATATGTAGTAGACGATGCGAGTTTTCTTTGAACGGAATAGAAACTTCTGGGAAGTTTACCGCTGTCGCCGTATCACCTTGGTCAGAGTATCTGACAAATTTATCTGCTACTTCCAGTCCGATGTTTGCCTGTGCTTCTTGTGTTGAGCCACCGATATGCGGCGTCAAAATCACATTATCAAACTTACGTAGTGGTGACTCAAACTCTTCGTCAGCAGATTTTGGCTCTTTCGGGAACACATCAATAGCTGCACCCAATAACTTGCCTGATTCCAACACATCAGCAAGATCATCAATCTCGACACATGTACCGCGCGCCGCATTGATAAAATAACTGCCTTCTTTCATCTGAGCGAACTGCTCAGCTTTCATCATATAACGGGTGCTTGGCACATCAGGCACATGCAATGTTACGATATCAGCCGTTGATAATAGCTCTTCTAGGCTACCAACTTGTACCGCGTTGCCTAGTGGCAATTTGGTCACGGCATCATGATAAATAACTTTCATACCGAAGCTTTCTGCCAAGACAGATAGCTGCGAGCCGATAGAGCCATAACCAACGATACCGATGGTCTTGCCACGCACTTCATGTGAATTGGTCGCAGACTTACCCCAGCCGCCGCGATGTACAGTAGCGTTCTTTTCAGGAATACCGCGGTACAACATAATGGCTTCGGCCAATACTAACTCAGCTACCGAACGAGTGTTTGAGAATGGTGCGTTAAAGACAGGGATACCAAGATCGCGAGCCGCTTCCAAGTCCACTTGGTTAGTACCAATACAAAAGCAACCAATGCCGATAAGTTTATGCGCATGCTCAAGTACTTCACGCGTCAGCTGAGTACGCGAACGAATACCGATAAAATGCGCATCTTTGATCTTTTCGATCAACTCATCTTTATCTAAAGCGTGACTGATATTTTCAATATTATGATAACCAGCGCCTTCTAATACTTTTAAAGCATTGTCGTGTAGACCTTCAAGTAATAAAAACCGGATTTTGTCTTTTTGTAGTGATAATGCCATATGAGAACTGTCCTATAATTGTTTTATAAAATTATCTGAGAGATAAATCTATAGTCGAAGCAGTTTAAAGTGAGTGCAAAGCAATCGAGTGTAAATAGTACACTGAGTACGTTAAGTGAGGTTCGTGCCATCACTATTTACTAATACTTTGACTACATGGTGGATGAAACGAAAGCAGTCCCAATATCTTA
The DNA here is from genome assembly GCF_052376235.1 of Psychrobacter sp. AOP7-A1-24. Lineage (NCBI taxonomy): Bacteria > Pseudomonadati > Pseudomonadota > Gammaproteobacteria > Moraxellales > Moraxellaceae > Psychrobacter > Psychrobacter sp. AOP7-A1-24. Next base: position 15,605 of record NZ_JBQSVM010000038.1, read on the forward strand.
CACAAAATTTTGAGTCGATGTTAGCAGATTAGATGAATTATTGATTATCAAGCCTGAAAAATTTTTATGCTATAGTGAATTATTCTGCTTGAAAACAATCGAAACGATTACTTATTACTTTCTTTTATATGTAAAAACTATCATCCACTTATTACCTCTACGAGCTGACTCATCAATGAATTTATAGTTATTTCGCTATATAATGAGCAATCCCAGCATCGTGCTTACGCCAATATTGAGATTTGACCATGACGCCAACTACCGATCAGACCACATCAGAAACCAATGCCGTGCAAGCCATCCTACGCACGCTCACTAAAACTCATGAATTCGACCCGACCCAAATCAAGACGGACGCTGAGAGCTTAGAGCATTGGGGCAAAGACTGGACCAAACACTTTGCCCCTGCTGCCGCTGCCATCGTCTTTCCAAAGACCACTGAACAAGTACAGACTATCGTACTGCTTGCCAATGAGCACAACGTCGTCCTCACCCCAAGTGGTGGTCGTACAGGTCTATCTGCTGGTGCAGTCGCTGCCAATGGTGAAATCGTCGTCAGTATGGATAAAATGAACCATATCGGACAGTTCTACCCTGCAGACCGGATGGTCGAAATTGAAGCTGGTGTCGTCACTCAGCAGTTGCAAGAATTCGCTGAGTCGAAAGACTTATACTACCCTGTCGACTTTGCCTCAGCAGGCTCTAGTCAAATCGGTGGTAATATCGGCACCAATGCGGGCGGTATCAAAGTCATTCGCTATGGCATGACCCGTCAATGGATAATGGGATTAACTGTCGTCACAGGCAAAGGTGACATCTTACAATTGAATCGCGGTATGGTAAAAAATGCCACTGGTTATGATCTACGTCAACTGTTCATCGGTAGTGAAGGAACACTCGGTCTCGTTACCCATGCGCAGATCAAACTTGAGCGTCAGCCACAAGACTTAAACGTCATGGTACTTGGCATGGACAGCTTCAATGACGTTATGAACGTGCTCTCTGCTTTTCAAGCGCAAATTGATTTAACAGCTTTTGAGTTCTTTGACGATGTGGCGATTGATAAGCTGATGGCACACGGTCAAGTACAAGAACCTTTTGAGTCACGCACCAAGTTTTATACGCTATTAGAGTTTGAAGCACCATACGAGCCTATCATGGACAAAGCCATGGCTATATTTGAGCACTGTATGGAACAAGGCTGGGTTGTCGATGGTGTGATGAGCCAAAACCTCACGCAGGCTGAAGAGCTTTGGAAGCTACGCGAGTATATCTCAGAGACCATCTCAGTATTCACCCCTTATAAGAACGATGTATCAGTCCTTATCAGTCACGTACCGACCTTTATCGAAGAGATTGATGACATTGTTAGCAGCAACTATCCTGATTTTGAAGTCTGCTGGTTCGGTCATATCGGCGATGGCAACTTGCACCTTAATATCTTAAAGCCTGAAAGTATGAGCAAAGATGATTTCTTTGCTGAATGTCAGGTTGTGAATAAATACGTATTTGAGACCGTACAAAAATATGGCGGTTCAGTATCTGCCGAGCATGGGGTTGGTATGACGAAAAAGCCTTATCTGAATTACAGCCGTAGTGAGACTGAGATTGAATATCTCAAAGAGGTTAAGAAAGTGTTTGATCCAAACAACATTATGAACCGGGGTAAGATTTTTGATATGCAATGAGCGCTTTACACGCTTATCTCAAATAAAAAGACGCTAAACCGAAAGGCTAGCGTCTTTTTTTGGCTTTATAACTTGTAAAAACATAGCTCGTAAAAACTGCGATTTATAAATACAACAACATCAGCGCGACAACCAGTAATATGCTCAGGAATCCTTGAATAATCAGAAACGCCTGATGGGGTGCGGCGATATGGCGCACCATGTTACCCAATGCATTGTAGGTAATACCCGCCGCCTTAATGTGGGGCGGACTATCAAAGGTTTTAATAATTTGCAAAAACTGCTCGGTCCGATCTGACGACCAACCGTGCGGTGCAAAGGGTAAAAACGGAGACAACTGTGCGGCCTGCTTCTTGGTCGCTGGCGACCATAACCAACGTTCTAAAAACAGCAAGCGCATACGCCAGTCATCAAAACTGCGTTGATCGATTAGTTGTAATAGCAATACTTCTACATTCTTATGACGGCTATCAGCAAAGATACGCTTTTGTAAGGCAAATACGTCTGACTTTTTTCCTTCGATACATTGCAAAAAGTGACCGTTGCCATAGCATAACGTACCTGTAATGCTATGCTGTTGATTGTAGTTACGTGCATGGCCTTCTACTTCATCAAAGATAGAGCTACTCAAACGCGAGCCAACAGTCAACGTGCTGACATAAACCAACTGAACCAAAGATGAGTCATCTATGTCATCCCACTTGATGACTCTATTGGTATGATTAAAAGGCATAATAAAATAATCCTAAAAGCCGAAGAAAAACGGCTAAACGAAACAAGCAACACAATACTATGCCTGAGTTGAACCAAAAAATTGACTCACAAAAACATAGCAAATATTTACTACGTGGGACTGTTATGACCGTTACAGCTTGCTATCATAGCAAGCGAAACAAAAGATACTGATAGATATTATTTAGATTCTGTATTGAGATAATAAATAACAAAATAGTAGCAGATATAGTGCAACGGCTTTGTTCTTTAACTCTCTACATTAGTCAAAACCAGTACTAAATATAGAGAGCAAAATAGATGAAAATATCATCATAACTTATTGTAAATAGAGCAATAAATTATTGTAACGACAATATCTCCCTATTGAAATGTTTTTATTACTTTTTTTGCATAAAAACGGCATATTGACGTGCTACGACACCATTATTTGATAACGCTAAACTCAATTATTATTTAAGACAGGAAAATTATGAGCAAGATGGAAAAATTAGATGACTTTCATCTCACGATTGCTGAGATTAAGAAAAAAGACTATCCACAGTTGAAAGCTTTGATGGATCGTGTCTATGTAAACTTGGGTGGCGCTTGGTCAAAAACAACCATTCATACTTTAATCGACGCTTTTCCTGAAGGTCAGATTGCCTTATTTGATCATGATCAGCTGATTGGTATCGTGTTATCTATGCGCGTTGACTATGCCAAATTTTCAAACCCGCATACCTATGACGATTTGATTGGGCAAAAAGAAATTATCAGAGACAATCCAGAAGGCGATGCAATTTATGGTTTAGATGCACTCATCGATCCTGATTATCGTGGCTACCGCCTCGGTCGTCGTCTTTATGACGCGCGCAAAGAGCTATGTCGGCAGTTAAATTTCCGCGCCATTTTGGCTGGTGGACGCATACCTAACTATCATAACCACAAAGATCTCTCGCCAGGCGATTATATTGATGCTGTTGAAAGCCGTGAAATTCACGATTCAGCTTTGTCTTTCCAGTTATCTAATGGTTTTATCGTTAAACGTATTTTGACCGCTTACCTGCCAGATGATAAGCAATCAAAGGGCTTTGCTACCTTGCTTGAGTGGGCAAATATTTATTATGAGCCTAAAGACTACAAGCCTAATACTCGCAAGTCTGAAGTACGTATCGGTGGTATTCAGTGGCAGATGCGTGAAGTCGAATCACCTGAAGAGCTATTGCAACAGGTTGAGTTTTTTGTCGATATCATGGCTGACTACAACTCAGACTTTGCTTGCTTACCTGAGTTTTTCAATGCACCATTGATGGGGCTGTGTGAAGAGACCGATCAAAATATCGCCATTCGATTTTTGGCGGGTTATACCGAGTGGTTCAAAAATGAAATTTCGCATTTAGCCGTCAGTTATAACGTCAATGTCATTACAGGTTCTATGCCGTTACTGGACGAAGACGATACCTTATACAACGTCAGCTATCTATGCCGCCGCGACGGTACCGTTGAAGAGCAACGCAAAATTCATATTACCCCGCATGAGCGCAGTGCTTGGGTAATCGAAGGCGGCGATGAAGTTAAAGTGTTTGATACAGATGCGGGTCGTGTCGGCATCTTGGTCTGCTATGATGTTGAGTTCCCTGAGCTTGCACGTCTTATGGCACTTGATGACATGGATATATTGTTCGTGCCTTTTTGGACTGATACCAAAAACGGCTATCTACGTGTCCGCCACTGCGCACAGGCTCGTGCTATCGAAAACGAATGCTATGTGATGATTTGTGGTTCAGTGGGTAACCTACCACAAGTTGAGAGCTTGGATATTCAGTACGCTCAGTCGTCGATTTTTTCACCGTCAGACTTTGCGTTCCCGCATGATGCTATTATGGCAGAGACCACCGCTAACACTGAAATGGTATTCTTCTCTGATGTGAACTTAGACAAGCTTACCCATGTTCGTCATGAAGGCTCAGTACATAACTTAATCGATCGCCGTGATGATTTGTTTAGCTTGAAATGGAAACGCAAGGCCAAAGTGCCAGCGAGTAAGTTAAGCGATGAAGAGCGCCGCGAAAATTCAGGTAGCGTACTGATTGGTGATCCATTACAAAACCGAGCACAAAAGCCATAATAGATTGACATGACACACTTATAGTAGACTTTGTGAATAAACGGCTAATTTTCAGCCGTTTATTTTTATCTATTATTTATGTAATGACTGTATAGACAATCTTTATAAGATAGGCAGTCACGGTAAACCATCATTTGACAAAAATATGCAATCTAAAAAGTGGATGTCATGACAACTGATATTGAGCAAACAGAAGTAAAGTCAAAGAAACAACCGAAGCAACCGAAGCAACCGAAGCAACCGAAGCAACCGAAGCAACCGAAGCAACCGAAGCAAAAGATAATCTCAGCCATTAAGACTATAATGTTATATGGTCTCATGTTTGTTGTAATCTATAGTGTGGTCAATTGGTGGCGACAACCTGTCATGCCTGCAAATCCTCAGTTACAACTAACCGATTACCAAGGACAAACTATCGATCTAGCAGCGATGAGTCATGAGCAGCCTACACTAGTATATTTTTGGGGTACGTGGTGTTCAGTCTGTAGTTTCACATCACCTACCATCAATAAACTGGCAGCAGATAATTATCCAGTTGTCACTATTGCAGTACAGTCAGGCTCAAATCAAGAATTACGTCGCTATCTTGACCAGCATCAGTTTGACTTCACCACTATAAACGATCAACAAGGCGATATCTTCGCAGACTGGCAAGGGCAAGTCACGCCATCGTATGTGGTATTAGAAAATGGTGAGATGACACAGGGGTTAACAGGTATCCAACCATTATGGTCATTGAAACTGCGCTTATGGTTGGCGTCGATTTTTTAGCACTTGAACCATACTTTATGTTTCAATGAATCATTATTCAGAGCGATTATAGTTATGTCTACGCTAAGGATATAAGACTCGGATAAATGATTGATATTGGGCAAAATTGGGCTGACCTTGCACAGCTCTTTTTACCCTATCCTTTTTGTCATATAATAGCTGCCGATCTAAATATTTTTTTGAATTATTCTTACTAGTATATTTTATGTTGCAATCGTCTCGTTACCATTTATTATTGACGTAGCGATTTACCGACTAATGAGCGACGATGGATATTTATTGACATGATGGTTGATAAATCAACGATGATGAGCAATATACCTACTATTAGTAATTAAGCATTATCAACACAGCATAAACCTCAATACTATATTGAAATACATTGATCCCTGTATCCGGTTTTGAACCGACACACAAACCTACCTTTTAAAAAGATACCTTCTATGACTGATAAAAGCACTGACAAACCAAGCCAAGATTATAAAGATACGTTGAACCTTGCAGATACACCATTTGCGATGCGCGCAAACCTTGCCAAACGCGAGCCAGATTGGCTAGCTGCTTGGGAAGCGGATGACGTGTACGGTAAAATTCGTCAGGCGCGTGCTGGTGCAACTAAGTATATTTTGCACGATGGCCCTCCATACGCTAATGGTCAAATTCACTTGGGTCATGCAGTCAATAAAGTACTAAAAGACATTATCGTAAAGTCAAAAACTTTATCAGGATTTGATGCGCCTTATGTCCCCGGTTGGGACTGCCATGGTCTACCAATCGAACAAAAGGTCGAAGCTAAGGTTGGTAAAGTTGGTAAAAAAGTTTCTGCCACTGAATTCCGTGGCCTATGCCGTGAATATGCGAGTACGCAGATTGAACTGCAAAAGACGGATTTCAAGCGTCTAGGTGTGTTTGGTGATTGGGACAATCCTTATCTAACCATGAATTTCCATCAAGAAGCTAACATTGTGCGCGCCCTTGCCAAAATCTACGACAATGGTCATGTGACGCGTGGTATGAAACCAGTCAACTGGTGCTTGGACTGTAGCTCTGCTCTAGCAGAAGCAGAAGTAGAGTATCAAGACAAGGTTTCTGACGCGATCTATGTCAGCTTTGATGTGCTTGGTACGGATAAAGTAGCTGCATTGGCTGAAGTAGCGGGCAATATCGCTGCGGTTATCTGGACCACCACGCCATGGACGCTACCTGCTAACCAAGCTATCTCAGTACATCCTGAACATAACTATAGCGTGGTCGCGACTGACAAAGGCAACTTCTTATTAGCCGCAGATCTTATCGAAACTGCATTGAGTGAACTCAAACTAGACAACAATGGCATCCTAGCAACTGTATCAGGCAGCGAGCTTGAAGGTCTGCGTGCCCAGCATCCACTGATTGAAGATCGTCAAGTGCCGCTTATCTTGGGTGATCATGTAACTACCGATAGTGGTACTGGTCTGGTACATACTGCACCTGGTCACGGTTTAGACGATTATATTGTTGGTCTAAAATATAACTTACCTGTTGAAAACCCAGTAGGTGGTACGGGTGTTTATTTAGATAGCGCGGCGGTATTTGCAGGTGAGCACATCTATAAAGCTAATCCAAAAATCATCGCTGCCTTACATGACAACGGTCATTTAGTCAGCCATACCAAAATCGAGCATAGCTATCCACACTGCTGGCGTCATAAGTCGCCAATTATTTTCCGTGCCACCCCTCAGTGGTTTATCAACATGGAAACTCAAGGCTTACGTGCTCGCGCGCTTGCTGATATTCCATCGGTAAACTGGACGCCAGCGTGGGGACAAAACCGCATCGAATCAATGATGAATGGTCGCCCCGACTGGTGTATCTCACGCCAGCGTACGTGGGGCGTGCCGATTACTTTCTTTACGCACAAAGAAACAGGTGAGCTGCATCCAAACACGCTTGAGCTGATGGAAACAGCGGCACAAAAAATCAATGAAGGCGGCGTTGAAGCTTGGTTTGATGCTAGCTGTGAAGATTTCTTAGGAAAAGAAGCTGCTGACTACGACAAAGCCACTGACACATTAGACGTTTGGTTTGACTCAGGTACAACGCATTTTGCGGTACTTGACCAACGTGAAGAATTGACCAATCCAGCTGATATGTATCTAGAAGGCTCTGACCAGCATCGCGGCTGGTTCCAGACGTCACTGCTGACTTCGGAAGCCATATATGAGCGTCCACCGTTTAAGCAAGTATTGACCCATGGTTTTGTGGTCGATGAAAACGGTCGCAAGATGAGTAAATCACTAGGCAATATCATCACTCCGCAAGAAGAAATCAACAAAACAGGCGCGGATATGTTGCGTCTGTGGATTGCCTCAAGCGACTATCGTTATGAGATGAGCGCGGGTAAAACGGTGTTTAAGGGTGCGATCGATATGTATCGCCGTATCCGTAACACCTTACGTTTCTTACTTGCCAATACCGATGATTTTGATCCAGCGACTGACAGCATTGATATCAATGAATTGGTTAGTCTTGATAAATTTATTATTGAGCGCGCACAAACCGTACAAGCGCAAATCGTTAGCGCTTACGACGCAATGGATTTCCATCAAGTCACTCAGCATGTCACTGCGTTTTGCTCGCAAGACTTGGGGAGCTTTTACTTAGATATCATCAAGGATCGCCAGTACACCACGCAGGCGGATGGTCAGCCTCGTCGCTCTGCGCAGACAGCTATCTACCATATCACTCATGCGCTGATTCGTTGGATTACCCCAGTCTTGTCATTTACAGCCCAAGAGGCTTGGGAAGTACTGAACCAACGTGAAGCAGACAAAGGTGGCTATGTATTCACTCAAGAGTGGTATGAGTTCCCAGCATTTGAGCTAAGTGCCATCAGCAAGGATGACTGGCAGCGCATCATGCTAGCAAAAGACATGGTGAACAAGCATATCGAAACAGCACGTGGCGAAAAAATCATCAATGCCAACTTGTCTGCCGACGTGAGCCTGTACGCTGACGGTGCAATGTATGAAAGCCTAGCCAAGCTCAATGAAGAGCTACGTTTTGTACTAATTACTAGTAACGCTGCATTGAAGCCAATGAGTGAAGCACCTGTTGATAGCATCAAACAGACAGACGATGCGAACGCAGAAAGTACAGAAGAGGTTGTCGACTTAGTAGTACAAGTCAGCGCGGCTACTGGTACTAAATGTGTACGCTGCTGGCACATCCGTGATGACATTGGTACAGATAGCGCACACCCTGAACTATGCGCGCGCTGCGTGACCAACGTCAGTGGCGACGGCGAGGTGCGTCACTATGCCTAACCCAACAGATTCATCTGAAAGCCAGCATGACCAGCAGCCACAGGTTGAGGTTGACGACTCGCCTAAGCCTGCCCATGCGACTACAGGTAGCTCAACTACGCCTAGAAGCCGCCTAACAAAAACACCAAAGCTGGTAGCTAATGGTAGTCGTGCTTTTGTATGGTATGTATTGGCATTGCTTGTCATCATCATCGATCAGTGGACCAAATGGCTGGCAGAAACCAAACTGACCTTTCATGATCCAGTGCCGGTGATTGAGCCATTTCTTAATTGGACATTGGCCTACAACTATGGTGCGGCATTTAGCTTTTTAGCGGATGCTGGCGGTTGGCAAAAGTGGTTTTTTTCAGGACTGGCATTACTCATGTCGCTGTTTTTAATCATCTATTTGATTAAAGCACCTCGTAAAGCCACGTTGTTATCTTTTGGTCTAGCCTTAGTATTAGGCGGTGCAGTTGGTAATTTAATCGACCGCTTGTTGCATGGTCATGTGATTGATTTTATCCATGTGCACTATGCTGATGTTTGGCACTATCCGATTTTTAATATCGCTGATATTGGTATATCTATCGGCGTCTTATTGATTGTCATTGATATGCTGTTTTTGGAAAAAAAGCGTGAAATGCCACAGTCATAATTGCGTGTAGTTAGATAAACCAGTTCAATTCATAAACAAAAAAGGTGGGTTACGTATTCGTAACCCACCTTTTTTATCTGCTATTAATAATAACCTGTTATAAAAATATCGATCCTACTAACCATAGCAGTATATATTATACAGTTATAGCAACTCTGATAATAAATCAGTCACAGTCTCTAACCCACCACCTGCCAATAAAAACAACAACCCTGCCATATTAACAACGACGGTCAAATAGTAAGTAACTCGAAACTCAGGCTTTTGTGATTTGTGACGCAGATACGTCTGAGCCAACAGCGCACCTACCCAACCGCCAAACGCGCTTAGTATATGTAATGTAGACTCAGGCGTACGCCAGTCGCCACTTTGCGCAGCAGCTTTGTCTTTGGCATACATGCCATAAGTAACAATCCCTAGCACGACGTACCAGCTGATCACCAGCCAACTCAGTTTATCTGTTGCAGCTAATAAAGCTAAGACACCATAAAAGGCCAGTCCAAGAAATGAGCGTTTCTTTTGACCAGCTTCAAATTCCGCCTGATGGCTACGTTTCTGATTACGCTGACGGATTTGCTGGTTTTTTTGTGCCATCTTTTGCTGTACGAAACCAAGCTCTTGTACTTGCTTAGCTCGTCTACGCCCCTCTGCATCTTGTCCAATACTGAAGACGACTTGCTCACCGATATCAGGGCGACGCTGAGCTTTAAATTCACTCACATGAAAGAAGACAGACTCGCCCGCTTCAGTCTCAATAAAGCCAAATCCTTTATCATCCTGCCATTTTTTGACAATGCCTTGTTGTTTATTCACCACCGACACCTCATATCTTTTAGAACTGCCAGCTATAGTACACCATCTGCGTTACATTATTGACGCTTACATCTGGCCTTAGATGGCTTATTATTTCTTACATTATAATACTGCAATTACAAATACTGTAATCAAACTCATTATTTTCTATTCTTTTATTCTAGCAACAGATGGTTTTTTATTATGACTCAATCTCAATTTATTAATCCAAACGAAGACACGCGTATCGCTCATGGTAGCCTTGTTAAGCTGCACTTCGAAGTTTCACTAGAGAACGGTACTATCATTGACTCAACCTTTAATCGTGATGCACCTGTGTCTTTGACCGTTGGTGATGAAAGCTTATTACCTGGTTTTGAGCAAGTACTGATGAATCTACGCGCCGGTGACACTCGTACCGCACACCTTGAGCCAGAGCAAGCATTTGGTGAGTGGAATCCTGAAAACATCCAACATTTTAGCCGTACTCAGTTTGCACTAGTCGCTGACAATCCAGAAATTGGCATGATGGTTGAGTTCGAAGATAAAGGTAAAAATACGCTGCCCGGTACGATTAGCGCCATCGATGAAGACCAAGTCGAAGTGGACTTTAACCACCCACTGGCAGGACAAGACGTGTTATTCAAAGTAAAAGTCTTTAAAGTCACACCACCAGGTGTCACAGGTATCAAATTGATGTAGCCTTTTAGAGACTAACAAAAAGTCGTTAGACCTTAACTAAGATAAAATCTCGCGACGATAAAAATTAATAT
>NZ_JBQSVM010000039.1:0-21382 GCF_052376235.1 Psychrobacter sp. AOP7-A1-24
ATCAATAGATGTCGTATTTTTAAATAATATAAAGAGGGTCAGTGATTGATTACTTACCCTCTTTATATAAAACTACGAATACTTTTTGTCTCATTCTCAGGGAAATTATCAAATGCTTAGTGTAGTAGAAGGGAAAATAACAGGCACAGATAAAAAAAACCTATTACTAGAAACGCTTAAACGTCGCGTCATTAGTATGGATCTGAAGCCAGGTAGCAGTATTGATGAGATGAGTTTATGTGAAGAATTTAGCTTGTCGCGTTCGCCTGTTAGAGAGCTCATTAGACAACTGGCATCTGAAGGTTACTTAGAGTTAGAAGCTAATCGTGGGGCAAGAGTAGCTACGATGAGTTATCAATCCTTACGTAATTTTTTTCTGGCCTCACCACTTATTTATACGGCGACCTCTCAATTGGCCGCTACTAATGCTACACATGAAGATATTGCTTGTCTTAAAGAAATTCAGAAGAATTTTAAAGAAGCTATTTTAGAAGATAATGTAGAAGCTAGAGTATATCTTAACAATCGATTCCATCATGAAATCGGTAGGATTGCTCGTAATCCTTATTTGATGCCCACCCTTGAACGTGTCTTAATTGACCATGCTCGTTTAGGGAATGTTTTTTATAAAGCCCCAGCCACTCATGATATGAATGAGGATCTACAAAAAGCAGTTGATCAACATGATGCAATTATTGATGCCATAGAACAACATGATGTGGTGGTAGTAAGTGAGTTAATCAAAGCTCATATGGATTTGTCGAGACAACGCATGACAGAGTACGTTGTACCTACTGCCTTGGACCTACAAATTGATTTTTAATAACTTTTGAGAACGCAAGACTGTTTTGCCAACCAATTAGATAAAAGGGTCAAGGATGACTATAGATAACAATGTACTACGTGAACGCACCAGCTTATTGGGTTCTTTTTTAGGCGAGGCAATCTCTCGCCAATCTGGTGAAAAAACGCTACATACTATCGAGACGCTACGTAAAGGGTTTATCCAACAGCGCCGTGAGCCTAATGAAGCAAACAAGCAGCAGCTGATTGACTTCATTGCCTCATTGGACAATCAAACCTTAAAAAATGTCATCCGCGGCTTCTCTATTTATTTCTTCCTTGCTAATTTAAGTGAAGAGAACTATTTACGAGAGCAGCGTCAGGCCCAACGTCTCCAGTCAGAGCAAAGCTGGGAAGGCTCATTTCGTCATACCTTGCTTGAGTGCCGCGAGCGCAATATTGAGCCCGCGCAAATGCAAGAGCTGATCGACCAGCTCAAATTCATTCCTGTGTTTACCGCGCATCCTACCGAAGCGCGTCGCCGTACCACAATGAATATCCTGCAAAGCCTCTTCACGCATAGCGACGGTTTGAACCTTACCCAAAACAGTTTTGCCTACGAGCAAGCCAAAGAGCAAACGGCGCAAACGATTGATCTATTATGGTCGTCTGACGAAGTGCGCACCCGTAAGCCATTGGTATATGATGAGATTAACAATGGTCTACACTATTTTAATGCCAGCTTGTTCAACGCTATTCCAAAAGTATATCGCAATATAAAAAAAGCCATTGTCGATACCTACCCAGAGCTCAAAGACTATCCACTGCCTGCATTTATGAGTTTTGGTTCATGGATTGGTGGAGATAGAGATGGCAATCCTTTTGTGACTTTTGAGACCACAGAACTTGCTGTATTGATGCATGCGGATACGGTGCTGCGTCACTATCAAGTGCTACTCAAAAAACTGCGCCGCCAGCTTATTCATAGCGATACGATCGTAAGCGTGTCTTCTGGCGTCTATGACAAAATCAAAAGTTATGATGAACTCGATGAGCGTGTGTTTGACTATAATCTAGATGATTATAGCAATGAGCCTTATCGTCGATTGATCTCTATCATCCTGACTAAAGTCAAAGCTACCAATCGCCGCATTCAAAGCAAAGGTACGGACATCGAAGCCGAAAAGGACGCCTATGCCAATCCAGAAGATTTACTAGAAGATCTGCGCATTATCCGTCAAAGTGTCAATACACACGATACGGCACACAGCGATGGGTTACTGCTAGATGTGATTCGTTTGGTCAAAACTTGCGGCTTTCATTTGGCAGCGCTCGATATCCGTCAAGAGTCGTCATACCATGGCGAAGTGATTGCAGATATCTTTGCCAGTGCCTCTAACCTACCTGACTATCAAACGCTAAGCGAAACCGAGCGTCAAGAGTGGCTCACAAGCTTACTAAAAAACCCAGGCACACCGCTTGTCTATACCGATAACCTGACAGACAAGACACGTGAGCAGTTGGCACTGATGAATTCGGTCGCCACCCTACGCAAACTGGTGGGACAGGCTACTTTTGGTAGCTATGTTATCTCGATGACCGATAGTGCCAGTCAACTGCTAGAAGTCTTACTACTAATGCGTTTTGCAGGCTTGTGCCGGATTGATGACGAAGGCCAATTGTCTGCTGACCTACCTGTCGCACCGTTGTTCGAAACCATCGAAGATCTCAAAAATATTGATAAAATTCTGCCTACCGTGTTAGATAATCCTCTATATCGTGGATTACTACAGAACACTGATAACACGCAAGAGATTATGTTGGGTTATTCAGACTCATCAAAAGACGGCGGCATTATCACCTCTGCGTGGCAGCTTTATAGTGCACAGCAAACCATCAACAACATTGCTGAGCAATATGGCATCAAAACACGACTGTTCCATGGACGCGGTGGCTCTGTGAGCCGTGGTGGCGACTCAACGCACAAAGCGATTGCCGCACAGCCAGCTGGCACCCTGCATGGTCAGATCAAAGTGACCGAACAAGGCGAAGTGCTCTATGCCAAGTATGCCAATACAAATACTGCTGTGTTTGAGCTGACCATGGCAATCACGGGTACACTCAAAGCCTGCTCAACAAGGTTTGTGGTACAACCTACTGAGCTGCCAAATTACGAAGCGCTGTTTGCACGCTTAGCAGATGCAGGTGAACAACGTTATCGAGAGCTAACCGATCATACTGAAGGGTTTTATAAATTCTACTCACAAGTGACGCCGGTACAAGAGATCTCTTTATTGAATATTGGCTCACGTCCTGCCCATCGCAAAAAAGGCCTACCAAGTAAGACCACACTGCGAGCGATTCCTTGGGTGTTTGGTTGGTCGTTGGCACGCTTTACCCTACCTGCTTGGTATGGTGTCGGCAGTGCACTGCATAGCGTCAAAAAAGACGAAGCCTTGATGAAAGAGATGAACAAACACTGGCCATTTTTTAGCGTGTTTATGAGTAATATCGAGATGGCCTTTACCAAAGCCAATATGAATATTGCCGAGGCCTATAGCCAACTATGTGATGATGAGCCGTTACGCGAAAAAATCATGACAGCGGTCACCGATGAATATATGCTGACCAATTCAGGGTTAAACTCTCTGCTGGAGCAAGACTCTTTATTGTCCAATCAGCAGAACCTTGCCTCATCCCTGCAATGGCGAGACGCTTATCTAGACCCGATTAACTATATACAGATTGAGCTGTTAAAGCGTGCGAGACAACAGGATACCCCTAACTATATGGAACATGGCGACCTTAACGTAGAAGATCCACTGATCCGTAGTATCAATGCGCTGGCAGCGGGACTGCGCAATACGGGTTAAAAGCGCTTTCGGATAAATAGAACGCTGATAAACAACAAACAATAAATATGGAGGTTTCGTGAGCGAAGCCTCCATACTTTTTAAAATAAACAGCCTATTTTTAATAGCATTAGGAATAAGCATGTCAACTAAGATATTCGATGTGGTGGTCAAGCAGACTTGGCCGTTGGTTATTATCTAAGACGCGCAAAGCTTGATTTCATCATCCTAGACAACCAAGAACAAAGCGGCGGCGCATGTCATCATACTTGGCCACCACTATGGTTGTTCTCTCCTGCCATGATGTGACTCCTTCCGTCAAATCCATAGACATTCACTCGGGAAACTTTAGTTACGCAGCCTGTCAATAAAAGTCAAACAACATCTGTCTTAGTATTTCATAGCCTGAATCCTATTGTAATTTTTGGTACTCAAACTATAAACATTTAATATTATCACCAATTGAATAGTCTCCATTGCTGTATCAACCTCAAAAGTAGTAGCTAGTCCTCCTGTCATCTTTCTCTAAATATAAAACAAGAGAAGGCTCTACTTATTTATCGTTTAGAGACTCACTATTAATGTTTTCAGTGTAATCTGACAATAGAGTAGAGGTAAAAACACTATAAAAATACAGTGCCCAAATACGAGTTAAATTTTATTCTATTATAATTTACATCATGATTATTTAATCTTATAATTACTACAGGCTATATATATAAGTGTATGTAGGATAATGTCATAAAATATACTTTGGTCGACCTACCTTGACATGGTAGAGGTCAGTAGTTCGAATCTGCTTATGCCTACCAAATTTAGAAAGCCCCGATCTCACGATTGGGGCTTTTTTTTGTCCGTGAAATATGGGCTGTAGAGTGAAAATGCTTGCTTGCATCGAATCATAGTCATAATTATGCAATCAGCGCTACATCATCTAAAAAATTGTCGGTGACAAAATGGTGACCAACCCTTAAAAACTATTAAAATTAAAGACCTTTTTTGACCTCGACTTCAAATGCTAAGACAGCGCCTATTTCTTATTGTCTTTCTCTTTATCCTCTTTAAGCAGCAATCTGATGAATCCAGAAATGCTATCCATATCGGTATTGCTAGTTAAGACCATAGAGATCAAACGAACAAGTGGCAACACTCACCGCTACTACGTTCACCGCTACTACGTTCACCGCTACTACGTTTTTTTATGCATATAATGCTGATTACAGATGAAAAGCTCTCTATTACGAATCAAGTTTTTTGTGTCAAAACCTTTTACCACAACCATCGTTATGGGAACATATTCAAATGTAATGGTAAACGCTGACCTAACTAAATAAGTCTCCAACAATCCCGTGACGGTTCATTACTATCGTATTAATAACTCCTGTTGTGATTTTAAGCTTAAAATCATTCTATAAGTTATAACCTATAGTTGCCTTTTATAAGATTTATTCAGCACAATTCTTTCTATAAATCTTTCTTATGAAAAATCATAAATCATGTCCCAAGAACCTCTATTCTTGACTGCGAATTTGCTCAATCACATCCGCAAGCGTTGAACCTTTTAGCTCTTCTCTTAAAGCATCTTCTACCCGATGCAAGATTGGATTAATTGCTGATTGAATATGTATTCCTACCAAACAGCGCTCACTGGTATCTTGATGCACATCAAACAACGCTTGCGACTTATTGTCTGCATATACCGCATCATATACCGCTAATAGCGGAATCTGCTCTGGTAATTTCGTTAAACGCGCACCAGCAACTCCAGCTTGTGTATGAATCAGTCCTGCTGCTTTTAACAGACTCATGATCTTACGAATCACCGCTGGATTGGTATTAACACTGGAGGCAATAAAGCTTGATGACGTTACCTCATCTTGATAGATATCCAATACCGCCAAAATATGAATCCCGACTGAAAAACGTGTCGTAATAGACATAGCGCCTCTTTCCTACTTGTTTGTTTAATAATCTACAGAGTAACATTTTGAGCAACTCACTAGTTTTAACATTTTACGGTCTAAATACATTTATAAAAAGACAACAATTGTCCAATGAAGATTACTAGTTGACTTTAATGAGTCTTAATTTTATCATACCTGTAACTTAAATGGTTACAGGTTAAGTTATTATTGAATATTGGTTCCAATATTAACCTCAACATTTCAATACTCATTATGAATAAATAGGAATATTATGAAAATTGCAATTATCGGTGCTACAGGCCAAGCTGGACGTTTGGTTATGCAAGAAGCTTTAGATCGCGGCCACAGTGTTACCGCTATTGTTCGTAGTCCAGAAAAGCTGGCACAAGAAAGTCCGATCGCCGTGGTCGAAAAAGATATATTTGCATTGACCACTGCAGATTTGACGCCATACGATGTGGTGGTTAATGCGTTTAATGCGACTTTTGGTACTGAAGAGCAACACGCAAGCGCAGGTCATGTGTTGATTGAGGCGCTAAAAGGCCAAACCAATACTCGCCTTGTTGTTGTCGGTAGCGGTGGTAGCTTATTCACTGATGAGAGCCGCAGCGAGCGTGTTCATGAATCGGCCGGTTTCCCTGCTCAGTTCTTAGATACGGCATTACAGATGCGCAAAAATTTGGAAGAGCTTCAAAGTACGTCAGACTTGAACTGGGTCTACCTAAGCCCTTGTGGTTTATTCGATGCAGAAGGTAAGCGTACAAGCCATTATGATACGGGTACCGATGTGGCTTTAGTGAATAGCAAAGGTGAAGCTTATACAAGCTATGCTGATTTTGCTATTGCTATGCTTGACGAGATTGAGCAGCCTAAACATCGTAACGAGCGTTATGCGGTGGTCTCTGGATCTTAAGTAGTCGATTACGCCTACCAGATTCGAAAAGCCCCAATCTTAATATTGGGGCTTTTTTTGTCCGTGAAATATGGGCTTTAGAGAAAAATACTTGCTTATATCGAATCATAGTCATGATTGTGCAATCAGCTTTTAATTATTAGACTTTATTAAAGTGGTTTGATATTTATAATGTTGTCTCTAATCATCAAGTAACGACTCTGAAAATACCAGACTATTGCGTCGCTTGCCCCTACTCATGGCACACTTGTCATCGCATCATCAGTTTATCAAACTCGTCTCTACGATCGCTGCAGTATAGTACTTCTTATTTTTCACAGTAAATTACTGAGACTATCTAACGACTGCTAAGGTTTAATAGTTGATATTTATTTATATCTCTGTTAAATTTTAACTTGATACAAAATGTATCGTTTTATATGAGTCTGTACTTAAATAACACCTAACCATTTAGTATTTGCACATCACTTTGCTATAGCAGTTGTATGAGTCATATTTCGTTCATGCTAAGGATAGCTACTATGAACAATAATTCAGTTAATTATCTCTTACAAGTTAAAGCTCTTCAAGTACCGCTCAAACAGTATTGACTTGCATGATAAAGCCCCAGTTATATATGTTTGATGCTATGAGTACTCTTTTATATCGAGAATAAGTCGAGTCGTATATATCGCTGTAAACATGATAGGCACTAGCCCTAATGCTGTGTCTGAGGAATAGTTAGCTATCAGAGAGCCTTTACGCTATGACATGAAGTACTTTCATTTTTTCGTCATTCGCTACGATATTTCCCCATCTAAATAGCAACTTCTGAGAAAACTCTAAAAAAAATTTATCAAATAATAACTAGACTAAATTCTGTTTATCAGAAGTATTATCTTACTCACAGAGTTTAATTTTACAGCGTATTTTCCATGGAAGGAAATTGAAATTATGAGCATTTTTGCTATTTTTTTGTCTTTGTCACTCTTAATATATTTTGCCTATAGAGGTGTCAGCGTATTAGTCTTGGCGCCCTTACTCGCTATTTTAGCTGTTGTTTTAAGTGGCGATAGTAGTCAAACCATGGGTATTTATACTGAAGTATTTATGCAGGGGCTTGGTGGCTTTGCTGTGAAATATTTCCCGCTATTTATCTTAGGTGCTATTTTTGGCAAGTTGATGGAAGATTCTGGTTACGCCTATAGCATCGCACGTAACATAGTGGATAAACTGGGAGACAAACATGCTTTGTTGGCCGTAGTCTTAGCCTGTTCAATCTTGACGTATGGAGGCGTATCAGCCTTTGTCGTTACTTTCGCAATATATCCCATTGCTGCCGCCCTATTTAAGCAAACAAACATACCTAAAAGACTGATACCCGGAGCCATCTGTATTGGCGCTCTGACCTTGACCATGACCGCACTACCTGGTTCACCTGCCATTCATAATGTTATACCGATGCCTTATTTTGAGACCGATGCGTTTGCAGCTCCTGGTTTAGGAATTATTGCCTCGATAGTTATGCTGGGCGGAGGTATGTTGTGGATGAATCGCCAAACGCGTATTGCGAGTGCAAATAATGAAGGGTATGGAAATCATACGTTAAATGAAAAAGAGCCTCACTCAGGTATCGATATAGCCAATTTTTGGCTCGCATTATCTCCTATTCTCATTGTGATAATAGGCAACTACGCTTTTTCAAAAATTATAATACCGTTATGGAACAATAGTTACTTAGCTGACGAAAAGTTTGGTGGTGTAGCGTTAAGTTCAGTCATTGGTATTTGGGCCATTATTTTATCGTTATTCTTAGCTTGTGTGTTTGTTATTGCTTCGGGTTTCAAAAGAATAGATAGTGTGGCAGAAAGCCTAAACAAAGGCGCTACCGGATCTTTACTACCTATTTTTAATACAGCTTCAGAAGTAGGCTATGGCTCTGTTATTGCCACTCTTGCAGGTTTCGCTATTATCAAACAATCTCTTATGGGCATTTCACCTGGAAACCCTCTTATATCAGAAGCGATTATGGTCAACGTTTTAGCTGGTATTACTGGATCAGCTTCAGGTGGATTGGGGATAGCGCTAGA
The DNA here is from genome assembly GCF_052376235.1 of Psychrobacter sp. AOP7-A1-24. Classification (NCBI taxonomy): domain Bacteria; kingdom Pseudomonadati; phylum Pseudomonadota; class Gammaproteobacteria; order Moraxellales; family Moraxellaceae; genus Psychrobacter; species Psychrobacter sp. AOP7-A1-24. Next base: position 8,543 of record NZ_JBQSVM010000039.1, read on the forward strand.
AATTATGGGTGCAAGCTATATGCAACTGGCGGAACAATATAATATTGACCCCGAATTAATGCATCGTATTGCTTCTTTGGCCTCTGGCGGTTTGGATTCATTACCACATAATGGGGCCATAATAACAATGCTAACTATCTGTGGTTTGACTCATAGAGAGTCCTACAAAGACATATTTGCTACTGCGGTGATCATTCCTTTAATTGCTCTCATTATTGTTATCATACTCGGCACTATATTTGGGTCTTTTTAGAAAGACAGACCAGTATCTGAACTATGGAAGGGGTTGTTTAGCCTTGCAATCAATTCCGTAGAGTTAAACTTGGAAATTTTAGTTACGCAGCCCGACAATGAAAGTCAAACCGCACCTGCCTTAGCTGTCTATAGCCTAAAATCTTTTGAATGTTCGTTTCACTGCGAGCATAGCTCTCATCTTGCTTTGGAGCGAAGTAGCACTTCGCCCTATCCCTACTCATTCAATATTCCTCGTTCTTCCTCGGTAACTTTTATCTGTCGTTTGAGGCGCTTGCTCTCTTCCATCACGGCCATAAACTATAGACCGTACTACTCAGTCCGTCCAAGCTTGTTTTGATTGGCTTTTTATGCCAGTTCGATAGTATTTACATAGCGATGCCAAGTTGCCTTGCAGTAGCTGAAATATCGCCATTATTATCTGCTATATTTTTGACAACTTCGGTTTCAGCTTTGAATTCTGCACTGTAGGTTTTGATTTCGTTGGTCATGATAAAATGCTGTGAATATGCTTAGCTTACCGAATTTACTTGTACAGTTTTTTCAGCACAGCTCAATAGAAGAAACTCTTGCTTACATCAACTTATACTCATAACTATTTAATCAACTCTAGATTGCTTAAAAAAGTTATGGTAACTAAGTCGCGATCGACCTCTATCAATATCTAACACAATTGTAGATTGCTATAGTGGAACGACTGATATTAGACTATTAAAACCTTGATACTTATCATAGGCTGTTCAAACACCTTCTACGTTGACGCTGTATTACCACATTTTTCTAAAGTAAGTCATGGCATCCATACTTTATGAGTTACCACTATGTTTAACTTCGATATCAGTCTAAATGTTCTGCTATATCATGCCTTCCAATTAGGTATTGCTTTTATATTGTCACTACCAATCGCTCTCAACCGTGAACTTGCAGATAATGGTGCAGGTTTAAGGACTTTTCCTTTGGTGACAATAGCCTCGTGTGCTTTTATGCTAGTTGGCATGGATATTTATCAAGAGGCCGATGCTGAGGCTAGAATTATGTACGGCATAATCACTGGAATGGGTTTTATTGGTGGTGGCGCCATCTTCAAGAATGAAGATGGCGCGAAGGGTACTGCTACTGCGGCTGGATTGTGGAATACAGCCGCCATTGGAATATCAGTGGCTTATGGTCGCTATGAGATTGCTATCATCTTGTCAGTTGTTGGTTTTTTAATCCTTCAATTCTCAAAACCTTTTAAACCAAAACCTTAAAGGCGCAACGCTTAGTCGTAAGAATAGAAAATCAAATAGCCATTTTAATAAGAACTTCATACTTACTTTGTTTTGGACGGAGTGTTTAGTGGTTTAGCTCCTTTGAACCTTAGCAGACGCAAAGCATTGATAGTCACTAGCACCGTTGCACCAGTGTCCGCTATCACAGCGATCCAAAGTCCAGTAATACCTAGTAAAGTAGTGATTAGAAATACTGCCTTTAGCCCTAGAGCGAAAACCACATTCTGATGTATATTGGCCATGGTTGCACGTGATAGTGCAACGAGATGAGCAACGTCTGTGACACGATTTTTTAACAATGCTATGTCAGCTGTTTCAATGGCCACATCTGTACCACCACCCATGGCGATGCCTACGTCTGCTGTTGCTAATGCTGGCGCATCGTTAATACCATCACCAATCATCGCTATTTTACTATTATCTTTCATCTCATTGAGCGAACGTAGTTTGTCTTCAGGTAAAAGTTCAGCTTTCCATTCTATATTTAAATGATAGGCAAGCGCCTGTGCGGTCAGATGGTTGTCACCTGTCAGCATCACCGAACGCACCCCCATCGCTTTGAGCTGAGCCACCCCTTCCTGAGCATCAGCTCGCAACTCATCTCGTAACGCTATCAATCCAAGCACTTCATCGCTTTGCTCATCAAACAAAACTGAGACAGTCTTGCCTGCCTTTTGCAATACCTCAATGTCTGCCTGTTGGTCAATTGACAATAAACCTTTATCCGTTGCGTAGACTGGTGATCCAATGGCTAAAGGACGCTCGTCTACCGTTGCATGTACTGCTTTTCCCGCAGTAGCATACGCTTTGGAAGCCACTGGTATAGATATCTGAGCAGCTTTAGCGTGATCAATGATGGCTTTTGCAAGCGGATGGCTAGAGGCGGATTCAATGCTAGCAAACAGTGCCAGCAGCTCGCTCTGATTTTCATATCCTATATATTCTTGGTCTGGGCGCTTCTGTGTAAAGGCAATAACGTCAGTAACTCGAGGCTTACCTTCAGTTAATGTGCCCGTTTTATCAAAAGCGACGACATTCACACGACCCATAGTCTCTAAAGCGCTGCCACCTTTGATCAGTAAGCCGCGACGTGTACCGACAGCTAACCCTGACGCGATGGCTGCTGGAGTGGATAGTACAAGCGCGCAAGGACAGGCGATTAGCAGTAGTGCAAAACCACGATATAGCCACGTCGACCATTCACCTCCCATCGCTAGCGGCGGAACCATAATAACCAGTGCAGCGATAGCCATCACCGCTGGGGTGTAATAACGACTAAAATTTTCGATGAAACGTGCCGTAGGGGCTTTAGAGGCTTGCGCCTGCTCTACCAGATTGATAATGCGTGCAATGGTGTTGTCGGTAGCTGTCTTTTGTACACGGATTTTCAGCGCTCCATCCACATTGATGGACCCTGCGAATACCATATCACCTATCGCCTTGGCAACGGGTATTGATTCGCCCGTTACTGGAGAATCATCTAGACTAGAGTTACCTTGAACAATAAGTCCATCAGCAGATACTTTATCGCCAGGACGTACCAATACCAAGTCATCGACCTGCAACGAGCCTACAGGAACGGTATGCTGTCTGCCTTTCGCATCAAGTAAAATCGCAGTTTTGGGAACCAATGATGCCAACGCCCTAATACCAGCACGAGCACGATCAGCCGCTACACCTTCTAATAATTCGCCGACAGAGAACAAGAAGACAACCGCCGCCGCCTCTTCAGCTTCACCAATGATAAGCGCGCCAATTGCCGCGATAGACATTAGCATTTCAATCGAAAAAGGACTACCGGTCATCGCTAGAACTAAAGACTTTCGGGCAAAAGGAAATACGCCTACCAAAACCGCAATAGCAAATGCCCACGTACCATAATCAGGGAAAATTAGTGCTAATGCGTAGGCCGCGCTCATTAAGACACCGAGCCCAACTACTTGCCTGCCTTTTTTGGTTTGCCACCAACGCTGTTGCTGCGTAGTCAGTTGATTGTCACCAACATTGTCTGCTGCGTTTGCTTGATCAGTAGTGGCAGATATACCAAAGCCTAGACGTTTGACGGTCTTTTCGATATCGCTATACTGAGTATCTGAATCAGGCGCAAGCGATAGCTCTAACTTTTCAGTAGCAAAGTTAAGTTGTATGTCAGAGACACCAGGCATACGTGCTAATGCAGTTTCGATCTTTCTGACGCAACTGGCACAGTCCATACCTTCAATACGATATTGCATAAACAACTGCCTCATTATAAGAATTCATTTGATAACGCTATTGTGAACCCTCTAGTGGCTTCAGAGTCAAGGCCACTTGTATATTGCTGTATAAACTTGATTTTCGTAATACCAAACCTTATAGTTACTTTAATGTTTTAATTTTAAGATAACGTTGAGAAAGCTATGCTAATAAAAATCGGAGAGCTCGCTAAACGTACAGGTGCGACAGTAGAGACCATTCGCTATTATGAAAAAGAAAGACTATTACCAGAGCCTTTCCGTAGCGAAGGAAATTATCGCTTATATCGCGAAAGTCATATTGGGCGCCTACAGTTTATTTTGCACTGTCGCACACTCGATATGACATTGGATGAAGTACGAACGTTACTTAAGTATTGGGAAGAACCTAACAGAGACTGCGGTGACGTAGATGACCTGTTAGATGAACACATTCAAGCTGTGGAAACACGTATAAAAGAGCTGAAACAGTTAAAAAAACATCTGAGTGTTTTACGGAAGAAATGCGATAGTGAAACTCCAGCGAAGTCATGTGGCATATTAGACGCCCTTGCTGACAATTCCTGTCATGAAAACCTACATGAAACACATTAAATATTGTCTATATAAATAATTAGCGCTTCTTCGTCACTATATATAACGTCTCCACTACCTATTAGCTATTTTGCTACCATTTAATAGCATACGATTATTCGTGTGCTCAGGGATGCTGTATGTGTTCAGTTATATCAATATCGCAAACAGACTTCGCGCTATCTCCTATTTTCTCTCTGTTCAACTGTGCCAAATGTATAGAGTCACATTCACAAATAAAAACAAATCGACTCTAAAACCTACCCTTCTATATAACGTTTGCTCTTCGCCACTCTGACCAGAGCTAGACTCGCTATTTTTTGTTCAAACTATCACTCAAAGTTGATTTTAAACTTCCAGAATCTGATCCCTTCAGCTATATGACATCTTAAACAGTCATGTCAGACTCCTACAAATTGTTACTAAACTAGACGTTCCACTGTTAGTTAACTGCCTATTGTTGTCAGTTCCTAATACATCCATTTTCTAAATCTCGACATACTCATTAGTATTCCAGTACCAAATCATTCACTTCATGACTGTACATTCATCACTCACAAAAAAATCAGTATTGATGTTACCTCGTGTAGACGTAGCTAACATGCGAAGCCTTCTGAAATATAATTTTTGTATATTGTTATGTTATAGTATAACATAACAATATAGGTCGCTTATGTTCCTACTTATTTTCATATAACTTTCATTTGGTAATCTCATGTCTCCAGTTTTTTGTGTCAACAAGTTAAAAGAACCTGATTACAACTCTGTATCTTCAGTCAATTTCAGGCTTCGTCGCGCAACGACTGTGTTTTCAGTCACGACAGCTTTAGGTATAGCAAGTTTCTCAGTCAATGCAAAAGATACAACGGTCAATATAGATCCCGCTATATCTTCATCTTCCTACTCAGACTCCTCTGACGTTCGTGACCCATCGGTGACGCTAGACACGATATTTGTCACATCCAACCCTTTATTGCCTCAGACAAACGAAATGGCAACTGCGACTAGTGTTGTCACTGGTGATGCGCTCACTACTCAGGTAAGCAGCACGCTTGGTGATGCGTTAGCAAATGAGGTTGGGGTGTCTGCTGATAGCTTTGGACAAGGTGCAAGTCGTCCAATTATTAGAGGGCAAAGCGCACCGCGTGTCCAAGTCATGCAAAATGGTTTAAACGTACAAGACGCTTCACAAATTTCACCAGATCATCAAGTGGCCGTACCTGTACTAGGTGCCAAACAAGTTGAAGTCATTAAAGGCACATCAGCTTTGATGTATGGCGGCGGTGCTATAGGCGGTGTGGTCAATATTGTCAATGACTCTATTCCCCAGGAGAAAGGGCAAAAGAGTATCAACGGAAAGGTGGCATTGACTGGTCAACAAGCCACAGATGGTTATCTAGGATATGTGGGACTCAATGGCAGTATCGGTGAAAACTGGCTATGGAGTGGGTACTACCAAAAGACAGATAAAGGAAATATCCAAGCACCACACTTAGATACTGATGAGATTACCAACAGCTGGTACACACAAGACAATGGCAGTATTGGTTTGTCTCATGTGACCGATATGGGCTATATCGGAGCGTCGTATCAACGTTTATCCTCAGAATATGGACTGCCCTTCCATGTTCATAATTCATGCTCACCTGATAGCACGTCAACTAACCAATTAAGCTGTGAGTCAGGGCACGACCACGACCACGACCACGAACATGGTGCCGCACCTTATGTCGATATGACTTCAAACATCTATCAGCTCTATGCAGAGCAAAAATTGCCCATGATAGGTGTTGATCGTATCAATACTAAAATCAGCTATACCGACTACCGTCACGATGAAATAGATGAAGGCGCTGTTGGCACGACTTTTGAGAACAAAGCCATTAGCGCTAAAACCCAAGCCACACACAGCACATATAAAACAGGTAATTTGGGCTTTATGAAAGGGGTGGTCGGTCTCGACTACACAAACAGTAGGTTTTCTGCTATCGGTCTAGAAGGGTATTTGCCACAGACCGACCGCACGCAAGTCGGACTGTACTTCATTGAACGACTCACACCAGATTATTTCGGCGCAAAAATACAGAATTCTGATAAGTTTGCAGGACAGCCGCTATCTACAAGCGATGAGCATGCTGGTCATAATCATGGTGAGACAGCGGTGACTACCAACACGCCCCTCGATACATCTAGTATTTTAAGAAAACAAGGCAAAAGCCCTTGGTATATTGAGTTTGGTGGCCGACAGGACTTTCAAAACTTGACAGATAATGACAATGATATTGAAAAAACACATGCCGGAACGTCTGTCAGTTTAGAAGGTGGCAAATATCTGACGCCTAATACGCAATTGTCTGCCAGAATCAGTCACTCCGAAAGACTGCCCTCTCCACAAGAGTTATTTTCTAATGGTGCTCATCTTGCAACCAATACTTGGGAGCGTGGCAACGGACAACTGGAAAAAGAATCCACTGATGGCGTAGAGCTTACTTTGCGCTACGACGATGGTGATCGTTTTGATAGTAGCGTTTCTGTCTTTTATAACGACAGTGCAAATTATATTTACGCCAAGACCCAAGATGTTGTCACTGAAGGAGAGTCTGCAGGTTTTCGCTTAGTGGATTATGTTCAAAGCGATGCCAAGCATTATGGTGGTGAAATTCAATCACGCTATTATCTTAATAACAATATCAGTATTGGTGGCTTTGCCGATATCGCACTTATAACACTAGATGATTCAAGTCTTACACGGAAGTACGCGCCAAGACTGGTATCGCCCAGAATTGGTGGTGATATTACCTCTCAATTTGGTCAGTTTGATTTAGTTCTCTCTGGATACCATCGGTTCGAACAAGATAACATTGCTGATTTTGAAACCAATACGCCAAGCTACAACATGGTTGATGCCAAACTTGTCTACCATAGTTCAAGCGCTCATGATTACACCGCTTTTTTCCAAGTCGAAAATATTTTGAACGAGCTTGCCTACAACCATGCGTCTTATTTGGCTGAACAAGTACCTATGCCAGAACGTTCATTAAACGCAGGTATCACATACAATTTTTAGTAGCTAACTCTCTTTTAATTAACCATCAGTGATCATGAGCCAAACAACTCATGACTGGAGCCTTTTATGAATCAAATAACTACGTTGAGCCGTGCAATCGCAATCGCTTTATCTTCTCTAATCGCTATATCAGCCCTTAGCGGATGCGGGTCATCGGATGATAGAAAAACGTCTGCCACAGAAACAGATGACGGGCACGACCATGACGATGACGATGATGGCTCAACAGCCGTCACAGATGAAATAGATCAAGGTCGTTTATTCATGACGGCAAAGGATGATAGTCAGGCTTATGTTTATAGCCTTGCTCAAAATAAAGTGATTCAAACCCTACCCCTAACAGGTCCGGCCGATGCTATAAAAACCAGTCCAAATGCTAATTACGCAGTCGTCATGGATCGTACCAATAACACAGTCAATTTTTACCATAGCGGGCTTGAGATTGAAAATCATGGCGATCATGATCACCCGTATGCGCGTGATATCACAAAAATGCCATTACAGCTAAACTATACCCGTCCAGTACATTTTCAAACCTTTGGAGAGCAAGCGGGATTATTTTTTGATGGCTTAGGTGCGGCAGGTAACCCTATAGAAAACCCTGTACAAGAAGCTGGATTCGCACTCGTCACAGATACCGATATTGCTGATGGCAAACTGCCTTATCAAAAGCTTAATACCAACATACATGGTACAGCAGAACCTAGAGGAGACTATGTAATTGCCTCCCAACGTTATCAGACAACTGGTAGCTCACTAGCCGATACACTCTCTGTCTTTAAACAGCATGGTGATCACTATCATATAAGCCAGACTTTTGATACAAAATGCATGGGATTACATGGCAGTGGCAGCGTCACAGATTACAGTGTCTTTGCTTGTAGCGATGGTGTTTTAAGTGTTAAGCAGACTGAAGATACATTCAGTGCTGAAAAAATCACCTATCCTATTAGCTTAACCAATATGCAATGTGATGGGGCAAGTAGTCCTGCTCGAATTGGCTCATTTATAACCAACCATCATCATGACTACGTCATTGGTACTGCTTGTGGTCAGCCTTACCATGTTGATCCCATTAGTAAAAATATAACGCCTATTGTCTGGACAACAGATAGCAGTCGCCGTGTCGTCAGCTATGATTTTGATGCACATGGAGAACACCTCATGCTACTTGACGATACTGGCAAGCTATACATACTGGATACTGAACAAAACTATAAGCAAACGGCTGTATTGGATATTTTCCCAAATGGTCTTGCAGAAGATGGCGTACCAGAGTTTATTGTCAATCCAAATACTGAAGTGGTGTATATGATAGACAGCTCAAATAAACAGATTATCGAAATTGATCCTGATGATGGTGAAATCGAGTCAAAAATAACTCTAAACTTCACTCCTTCTCAGTTAGCATGGTTCGGTATAAAAGCGGAACATGATGATGAACATAGCCATTAATCATAAATATTCAAATAGCCTTTAGACTTATAAACAGTCTTTAACTAGACGCTTCTTAAATTAGGAAGCGTCTTTTTTTAGCTGATTAAATTGTTCTCATACGTTAGGGAACCAGCTATAAAAAAAGTCGCTTTTTATATGTAGATTAGTAATCAATAAAAAATTATTTTCCTGCTTTCTCTCGCTACCACTTGCAACCATATAAAAATAAATATACGATTTATATATGTTTCGTATATCAAGGTGTTTTTATGGGTATTGTTAAAATTGACGATGAGCTGCATGAGGATATTCGCAAAGCAAGCTCAGTCATGGTGCGCTCCATTAACGCACAAGCTGAATACTGGATGAAGGTAGGCATGCTTGCTGAAGCCAATCCTAATATGTCTTACAACCAAATTATCAATGAACAAATGAGACAAGCTGATATCAATGTAAGGAACCTTATAGATGGATAAGGTAATACTTAAAAATGCAGCAGAATTGGAGATTATGCGCGAATCTGGAAGACTTTTGGCTTCTGTCTTTGATTATCTCGATGAACAAATTACAGTCGGTACTGCCACAATGGACATCAATAACCTATCTGAACATTATATTGTTAATCAGTTAGGTGCACGTCCAGCCAGTAAAGGTCAGTATGGTTACAAGTATGCATTGAATACATCAGTGAATAACGTGGTGTGTCATGGCGTTCCTTCAGAGCATCAAATACTTAAGTCAGGTGATATTGTAAATGTAGATATCACCCTAGAACAAGGTGGCTTTATTGCTGATTCTAGCAAAATGTATTTGATAGGTGAGGTGTTGCCCCTAGCAAAACGCTTGGTTGATCAAACCTACGAAGCCATGTGGAAAGGAATACAATTAATAAAACCTGGAGCAACGCTAGGTGATATTGGTCATGCCATTCAAAATCATGCCGAGAAACAGGGCTACTCTGTAGTAAAAGAGTATTGCGGTCACGGTATTGGACGCGAAATGCATGAGGGGCCACAAGTTCTTCATTACGGACATCAAGGGAAAGGTTTAGTTTTACGAGAAGGTATGACATTCACCATTGAACCGATGGTCAACCAAGGTAAGGCAAAAGTTAAAGTCAAAAAAGATGGCTGGACCGTAATTACCAGTGATAAAAAGCTATCTGCTCAGTGGGAGCATACAATTGCTGTTACTTCTAATGGCTATGAGGTTCTTACTCTTCGAAAAGACGAAGTCATTTAAGCCTTCTAAGCTATTTACTATCTGAGCGACTACAAAACCGTTTCGAAATTTCTAATACCATTTTTTGTTAAATATAGCGCAAGAGAAGACTCTCCTTGTTTATTATTTAAAAGATAATACCCAAAGACGTCCAAAGCTTTATTCTATGACAACTCATAACGTAGTCATTCAATTCTGCTTACGCCTACTAAATTAAAAAAGCCCCAGCTAAATAACTGAGGCTTTTTTCATGTTTATACAATATAGGCTGTAGAGACAAATATTTGATTTTAAAGCTATACAAGCAACAATATCTACTGCAAGTTCTCAGGATTTACTTAATAACTTAGCTAAAGACAGCTATCGCTGTATGTGTCATCAATTCACTCTACTATTCATATAATGAGACAGTTGAGTAGATAAATAACTGTGTCCTTACAAGATCTGACAAGCCTCATCAAAATCTAATCTTGGTAGACGGCTATACAATTTATCCTCTTGGCCATAACCTATATTAATCAGTAGGTTTGAGGTCCAATTACTATCTTTAAGAAAGGTGTTATCCACTAACTCATTATTAAAGCCCGACATAGGGCCTGTATCTAAACCCAACCCTCTACAAGCTAAGACGAGATAAGCTGCCTGCATAGAACTGTTTCTAAAAGCTGTTTCCTTTATCAGCTCAGGGCTAGAGTTAAACCATGATCTAGCATCAGTATGTGGAAATAGCTTAGGCAGTTTTTCATAAAACTCATTATCATAAGCGACAATAACCGTAATAGGTGCTGTCATTGTTTTTTCAACATTTCCTGATGATAGTGCTGGCTCTAAGCGCGCTTTCGCTTCATCAGATTTGAGAAATACAAATCTAGCAGGTGAACAGTTGGCCGAGGTAGGCGCCATTTTAACTAAATGATAAATCTCTTCAAGTAGTGCATCTGGCACCTCTTTTTGCTGCCAAGCATTAAAGGATCTAGCCTTGCCAAATAGCTGATCAAAATCTTCGGTAGATAACGATGATGAATTATTCATAACACTTCCTAATTGATATTAAACTTTAGATAAAAATTGAAGAATTTTACTATTGGTTGAGCAGGTTTCTGAGATTGTGCTGGCATGCCCACCCGTTACCATCAACTCAAATTGGGCGTTTTGCATATTTTCAGCCAAGGCCAGACCGCGTTGCCATGGCACCAAAACATCATCAAGGTTGCTTAACACTAACGTTTTGTTTTTGATATGCTTAGCATTTATGAGGGGCTGATAAGCCTGCAAAGCTTTTAATCTCGTTGAGACGTTCTCAACTGGTGCAAAGTTAGCAATGGCTTTTTGTTCTTTTTGCGTGAGTGCTTCTATGTTGTCTGAGATCCAAATCGGTGGATACAAGAAGATCGCTTGCGCGCGTACAAATGCCTCTACCCCTGTATCTTGTAGCAAACTGGTCCGCATACTAAAACACTTAATAGTATGAGGATCCAAACTTTCCCAACCATTTAAAACCACGATCTTATCTAATAATTCTGGCGCTTTGTGAGCGACCTCAATACCGATAAAGCCACCAAGTGCGTGACCGACAAAATGACAGTTAGACAGCCCTTCTTTTTTTAAGATTTTGATTAATTGATCTGCCAAATCTTGCATAGAATAGTTATCGGGTAAGAGCTCACTGTCAGGTAATACGCCCTCTTGTTCATAGCAAATCACATGATAATGCTCAGTAAAACACTCAATTTGAGGCAACCAAAAATCAGCATGCCCGCCTAAGCCTGAACTAAAGACAATTGTTTTTGAAGTCTCGTTTTTACAAGGATATTTTTTAACTAACATATGTACCTGCCCAATTTCAGTAGAATTTAAATTGCGGTAAAAGCATCTAATGGTTTGTAACGTTCTAACATTAAGTCCAATTTACTAAATCAATTCAACGGTACGCTCATCGCTGTCATAATAATCATACGTTAGCGCTTCTTCAAAATTACTAGCGGTATTTTTATAGCTCTCCTGACACTCAATATATTTAATTAGCTCATCGATAGTGCCTATCTTTAAATTATGAGTATCAGCAAATTTAACTAAATCGTTTCTACGAGCCATTTCACCATCTTTATTAATGATTTCGACAATGGCCGCCGCAGGCTCCAAACCAGCCAATCTGGCTAAGTCGCAACCAGCCTCAGTATGTCCTGCCCGCTCTAGAACACCGCCTTCTTTCGCCATTAGTGGGAAAATATGTCCTGGGGTCACTACGTCCTCAGAGGTAACGTCTTGAGACACAGCGGTTCTGATAGTCTGAGCTCTGTCTGCCGTTGATATTCCGGTACTGACGCCTTTTGCTGCATCAATCGAAACGGTAAAATTCGTACTATAAGGTGCTTGATTGTCTTCACACATCAAAGGTAAGTTCAATTTTTTGCAACGTTCGGAAGTTAGCGTTAAGCAAACCAAACCTCTGGCGTGTGTAATCATGAAATTGATATCTTCAGGTTTGGCTAAAGAAGCTGCCATCACCAAATCACCTTCATTTTCCCTATCCTCATCATCCATGAGTATGACCATTTTGCCCGCTTTAATATCTGCAATGATTTCCGGTATTGTATTAAGATTCATAAAACTCACCATGTATTGTTATAAAAACAACGACTAATTTTTATATATTTTTTATTTAGAACATATTACTAACTACTAAAATGACACCTACAGGCTAAAAATATCTGCTCTTCTTAGCTTCGTAGCTTAATTAATAATATGCTCTATTATGATTTCCTGATTTCAATATGCCGTATAC
>NZ_JBQSVM010000040.1:0-20710 GCF_052376235.1 Psychrobacter sp. AOP7-A1-24
GCCTCCTCAATCAAGCCTTCTTTACTACCAAAATGGGCATACAAAGTCCGCTTGGTAGTCCCTGCTTTCTTTGCTAAAAGCTCTACTCCACTATCGTGAAAGCCTTGCTTATAAAAGAGCTCATAACTTTTTTGTAGAATAGTATCTCGTAATTCCATTAGTTCTTCTCCTGTTATTTTTATTCAGTGAAAACAATAATAGTATTTTTATATACCGTTCGGTATACTTTAAATTATACACCGAACGGTATATCGATAATGATACCTTTTTATTTACGATAGGAGTAAGTATGCATTCATTCTTTAATTGGCATAAGCTAAGCGGTCAAGTCAACGAATGCCCAAAGAGATTACCTTTACCGATGATAGTAGTGGCTTGGCTAGGCGGCACCATTGCCACTGCAACGCTTGCTATATTAGGAAGCTCAATAGAACTTATCATGATTTTAGGATCGTTTGGCGCAAGTTGTTTACTAATATTTGCCTATCCTACCAGCCCTTTTGCCCAGCCGAGAAATGTTATAGGTGGGCATGTTATTGCGACTTTTACAGGACTGGTATTCATGACGTTATTTGGTATTCACTGGTGGAGTATGGCAACTGCTGTTGGCACTGCCATTGCGCTAATGCTGATATTTAGAATGCCTCATCCACCTGCTGGGTCTAACCCTTTAATAGTTATGCTAGGTGCAGTAAATTGGAGTTTTTTGATAACACCCACTCTAATCGGTTCAATCGTTTTGGTAATGGTAGCGCTGATTTATAACAATTTGGGTAAAGGTAAACAGTATCCGACTTATTGGTGGTGAATTATCTGAACCGCATCGGGATTGTCTGGGACTTAACACTCTGAGAGTTAGTCTATAGTTCAATGCCTGTATACCGCATCGATCACGGATAGAATATGTATGGCAAGTACACTGTGATTCTTTCAATGAGTTAAAGTGTTGATGCCATTAGCCCACAGCCCAAGTTTCGAGTCCTCACTAGGGAACCGAACCAGTTAAAGCACCTGATTTGTTCACCGTAGGTATGATTAAATCAGATTCGATAGCTGGGGATTTTTTCTATAAAAATAGCCTTCTACTAGTTTCCCATAATATATAAATAGCAATGAAAAGTAGAATAAGTCCTGAAAATTTACTAATTATATTTGCGATTTTATTATTACTAACTTTTGAGAATATAAAAGAATAAATAGATAAGATACTATAGTCTAGAGCTATCCACACCAACGTCAGAATTAGCATAGACGAATATATGTCGCTTGATACCTCTAAGAATAAAGGGAAGAAAGCAATAAAAAAATAACATCTTTAGGGTTAGAGATACCTATAAGAAAGCCATCTTTGAAATGGTTTTTCGTAACAGAGCCTTTCCTAAAAAGTGTGTAACTATTATTTAGATTGTAGAAGTACTTACACGAAATTTAGGAAAGGCTCGTATTGCCGCAAGCCAATTGGGTAAATGGCTCCCCTACCTTTAAAATACTATCGATGAAAAAACAATGGGGCAGCTGCTCCACTCAAGGCAACTTAGTCCTCAATCCGCATTTGGTTAAATCCCCCAAAGAATGTATCGACTACGTGATCTTGCATGAGCTGTGTCATATTGCTGAATACAATCACAGTGACCGATTCTGGCGACTGCTCACTCAGGTCATGCCTCATTGGAGAGAAGTTAAGACGCAGCTCGATAGCATGGCTGAGCTTTATTTGAATGAGTAATAGCTTTGAAAATGTCTACCAATAATTGTTATTAGAACTTCAGTAATTCACGTGAATAGTTACAGTATCTGTATAGGTATCTGGCTTAAAATCAGCACTCGGAACAGTAACGTATACATTATTTAATTGTTCTGCTCCGCTACCAGTTCCGGTTACGCCGTTGGTCAGGGTATCAATAGTACTACCGTTATTGCCCCATTTTTTACCATTAGTGCCAACAGCCGAACGCAGTTGATACGGCACCTTATCAGTATTACCTCCAGTTCCGTTCAAAAAACCTCCACCATTTGTGTTGCCAATGGGATTAGGAGTCTTTGGAGCCAAGCCAATATTATAAGGAGTAGTTTTTGTGCAGGTCACACCAATTTTACCATTACTAGAAAGATTTTTTTCGCCCGCTGGCTCACTGCCCAAACTAATAACGCCGGGATTAGCAGTAATTTTACATTCTTTAAGTACATTGGCTTGGACTGTGAACGGGAATTCGTTTGGTTTTAGTCCCTTACTTGAGCAATTAGGGGTAAGGTTAAACAAACTGCTGATGTCAACTGCCATTGCAGTACTACCAGCAACGAAATTATTAGTATAATTTCCGGGTGTGGCACTAATGTTATTATATCCAGAAGATAAAGAGATTTGGATAGGTACATTGAATGAGGTAGTTGTTCCTCCAGGGACGTTTACGACTGTTTTGTATTCCGAACCACCAGTATAGTTTCGGCTACCCCAAATAGTATTATTAGGCAATTTCATTGTAAATGCTAAACTAGGAGTGGGAGTAGTATTTTTCATGTAACGTGGAAAAACATCGGTTTGATCATAATCACCACCATCAACAGCAAGACAGATAGATACGTTCCTTGAAAACACGTAAGTATTTCTACAATCGTATTTCAAGGTTGCAGTAATAGATTCATTATCAGCATTAGCTAGTGTAATGTCACCTAGATTAACGGAAGCCATCATTGCTGTACAATTAACTGCTGCTTGAGCATTACTTGTGGGTAATAGAAACGCCAAAGGAACTAAGTAAAGGCCAAAATGCCATTGAAAGATTTTCATCATTTTACCTTCTGACAAGTGAGTGGACCAATGAGTGGAATATCATCACCCTGCTTCTGATAATCAAAGCTAACAGTGCAGATATCACCAGAAGTTGTACTTATTTCTAAGATATTATGCTCATCCAGTGTATCTAAGTATACTTCACCATCAAACCCAACTACTGCTGCTGGCGTATTCTTTTTGCTGATTAAGCGTGCTTGGCTGCCTAACGGTATAAACTCATCTTTGCTGTCTTTTAAAATAACAGAGGCAGAGCGCGCTTCTGTAATGTCAAATGCCACCAAAGTACCAGCGCGGTCAGACGGTGTAGCGTCAAGAGCCACTTTGTCTATACGCAGGTCAGCGGGTAAGTCCATGGGATCAATACCAATCTTGTTCTCTTGATAAGCATTCAGCGGTGATATCAGCAATAGACCACGCTTATTAGTGGTACCAATGACATTGTTCTGTAGCAACACAGGTACATCGGCGACGCCATCAGTGGATACTACGGCAAAGCCATCGTTAATTTGGCGTGCGGCAAATAAACCACCACCCATCATAACTAGAGAGCCTGTGCCACTAGCAAAGGTAGAATGATTGCCATCGTAACTACTGACGCCTGCTTGTACCTGACCATAACGCCCAAGATAATTCAGTTCTGCTAATCCACCACTGCTAGTATTATCATTTATGCCGTTATCGATACTGTGCCTAGCCTGTGCTCGCCATCCGATACCACCTACGCTCGGAGCTGACTGTGATACATCAGCCACAAAATCATTACGATTGTCAGTATGCTGGAGACTGCTATTGAGCGAAATATTACGATCTAGCGAGAATGAGGCACCGATTGTGGCACTGTTATTAGCAGAATTATTAAGGTCGTGGTTGTAGCTAGCATTTAGGCTGAGGCGTTGCCCCAAAGATTTGCTCCAGTAGGCGCTAGCAAATTTTGCAGTATCCTCTTCAGCATAGTCCACTTCGTTATAACTTACTCCAAAACTACCTAGAGATTGGGTACTATAACCTGTTGAAAATTGATTGCTTTGACGTATGGGCGTTGATCCGTATTGGGTTGCCACATCACGGTAATGACCACTGGTACCTAAAGTGTTGAGACCGACATTAAAGCGATTGTTACTCCATGAGTAGCTGGCACTATATTGTGATCCGCCTTTCCCTTGGCTTTCACTGCCTGCTAATGATGCAAACAAGACACCACCTTGTCCTCCTAACACCCATGTGCCGCCAATCCCTGCATTAGCAAGATCCTTGGTCGCTTCGGCATGGGTCTCAGCGGTGAATCGGTTATTTACCCCATAACGCCAAGTGCCACTAGCAGCGATATCGCTGCCGTAATCGAAAGATTTTATACCATAGTTTTCACGGACAGCACCAAGCTCTACTGACCAATCAGAAAGACCTGGCTGTAATAATCGATGAGTATCATAAAGCGAGAAATTAACGGTAGAGCTTTGACCTAATGCATCGGTCAATACAAGCTGAGCATTCCCTGCTCCACTGATGCTAGGGGCTGTATTTATCTCAAAAGGGCCAGCAGGCACGTCACCGCTATATTGCTTTAACCCATCGACATAGAGCTCTACTGCAGAGGGCAGAGTAGCTGAACCAAAAAATGACGGCAATGGAGTAGTCGTCATATAAGGTTGCAAATCAAAATTGCTACCAATCTGTAGACCACCCAAACGCGTAGACCGCGTCCATGACAGTGCCCCTGTAAGTATGTCACCAGCACGAACCGTAATTAACTTGTCAGGAAATGACTGACTCCAACTGGTATCTAGACGTACTGTACGACTGTCCCAGTCTCGGTTTTTATCACCATTATTAGCACTGCTATTAGAAAAACGGTTACCTGTCGTCAGTGCAGTGGAGCTCAAGACACCATGGGAGTTGAAGGCGCGTACCTCAGTATAAGCGCTTAGATTGGTCGAACTATTCTCTGTTTGTGAGCCATAGAGATTATAATTCAATAATACCCCAGGCGAAGAGCTAGCTTGAGTTCGACGGTTATCGAGGGTATTTAACACCGTAGTGTTTAGATTAAGGATACTTAAAGGGGCTACAATATTCACCGACTGCATGCGGGCGTTATAGTCTACTTTGATATTGGCAAAACTATTTAGTAGTACTGGGTTTGCAGTACCTGGTGCCACTATAAAACCGAGCTGCTGCAATACTGCAATATTTGCCCATAATTCGCCATCACGATAATCAAAATGAGCTAAACCAACGTTAGCTCCGTTGAGGGTAACGTCTAAATATAAATCTAAGCCTTGTGCCCTACTTGCACCTTCATCGAGGTTGAGTTGGGTAGCTCTAGCATCAGAAGAGTTAGCTATGGTTTGCGTAGCAGGTGCGGTGGTAGACCTAGTGTCATTAAAGGTGACAGCATGGCTCAATGAGACGGTTATACTCTGTAGTACAAGTACTTTAACGAGTGGAATTGTCCAACGTGACATCTTGTGTAGTCTGAGTTCCATTAATCATCACCTTGAATTTACCACTTGTCTTCATTGAAGATGGCAGTGTTTTCAGTGTCCAGTTCATGGTGGCGCCTGGTAAAACATAACCCAGCAATCCTTGATGTAAGTCAATACTATCGCCAGCATCATCTATAATGCTCAAATCAGCCAATTGGGCATGACCATTCCCACTATTGCTAACTCTTAAATTCATCTGCTTGCCATTTTTTTGCAAGCTATCTGGTTGTAAACTATAGCTCCATTGCAACTTCGGATTAGTTTCAGTAATCCCAACCGGATTTACAAACACAGGTAGTGAGTAGCTCAGCGCAAACTGTAAACCAGTCTTTTGCTCAACAGATTTTATAGGTAGCTCATCAATTGATAGTCGATAGCTATTTTCTACGGCACCAACGCCACTTGGTGGAGCAGATGCACGAATAATCCGGATAAGTTGTTTTTCACCCGGTTGCAGTTTAATCATTGGCGGACTGGCCAATAATCCTCGTGATGCGGTGAGCTGATCGCCTTTTTCATCCTGAGACCATTGGTACACACGCACTTGCGCATGTACCTCATTGTCACCAGTATTACTCAGCGTCAGTCCACTGGCATTTTCTTTGGCTTGTAAACTTAGGGAAATGGGAGAGACCTGAAGGCCGCTCGCCATTGCTGTACCACTATATAGCAGCAGGCCAGATAAAATACTGTGTGTCGCAACACGGCGTAGCCAGAGACTTAACATAAATACTAGTAAGTTACATTTACAGTAACGGTATCATCATAAGTACCAGGAACAACGTCGGTAGAAGTTGTAGTCGTAGCATATACAGTATGAGTATTATCAGCAGTCACACCATTACCGGTAGCAGCAAGAGTATTTGTATCAACAATATCACCCCAAGGTGTACCATCTGCACCAGCGGTTTGAGTCAACACATAACCTATAGCAGTTCCAGGTCCTGTTAAAGTCCCAGTACCGTCAGTCTCGTTTGTGCTTGATGTCAAACCAACGTTATAAGGTGTACCAGAGCTACACGCTACGACGATTGTATTGTTACCTGTTTTCACTGATCCATCATTAACGGTACCAAGATCGATGTCTGAAGCATTACCTGCTGTAATATTACAAGTTGCTAGAACGTTTAGAGTGACCTTAAAATTTTTAGGCGTTGCAGTTGCAGCATTTGCAGAAAAAGCAGTTAAAGAACCAACAGCAAATAGTGCAGCAGTCATTAGGGATTTATTAAATTGCATGGTAATACTCCAGTTATCTTACAACAATTGATATATAAGTGATATATTATAAAAAAAAACAACATTTTTCTACTAGGGTGTGTATAGAATTCAAATCAGGGTCAACCAGATAAAGACACAAGCGAGCATTACCGCCGCTGCATAGCTATCTTTGAGCTTATCATATCGCGTGGCAATGCCCCTAAAATGTTTCAATCTAGCAAAAGCGTTTTCTACCAAATGACGGCAACGATACAAATACCAATCTAGTGTGTCGTTACAGCTTTTAGAGTTCGACTTAACAGGTATGACTGACTGAGCACAGTGCGTGAAGATACACTCTCTAATATCGCTACTATCGTAGCCCCTGTCTGCAATCACCGCTTTAGTCTGGTTATTAATCGTGCTATCTATCAACGTCTTTGCCATCTTAGAGTCATGTACTTGCCCACCTGACAGCTCAACATGTATAGGGTTACCACAAGCATCGACCACTAAGTGCAGTTTGCTGCTATTACCTGCAACACTTTTACCAATGGCCTCATCAAGATGACTGGCGGCGCCTGTACTATGCTGATGAGCTTTGACCACGCTACCGTCTATAAATAACCATTCACTATCATAGTTTGCTGTGATTATTTTCATGAGCTTTTGCCATTTACCGGTTTTACGCCAATAACGGTATTGATGATATATGCTAGACCAATGACCGAAATAAGAAGGTAAGTCTCGCCATGGACAGCCTACTCGTATGCGGTACAACATGCCTTCAACGGTACGTCTTAGATTGGGCTTGTTATATATGTTAATTTGTCGCAATATAATAAATAGCTTGTGCCAATGTTCATCGTTGAGCTTGGTGCGAGCCATAAGTGACGCCTTGTTTCTTTGTTGTGGTAAACATTAGAGTAAGGCGTTGCTTATTTTTTTCAATGTTTTCTCAATTCTATACAGCCCCTATTCACTAGTGAGGACTTGAAAATTAAGCTGTAAGATGATGATATCAGGGTTTTAACTCGATAAGTACACCATGAAGTACACTGCGACCATTTCAGAAATTTGAAACCGTTGATACTCCTAGCCTACAACCGAAGATTCAAGTCCTCACTAGGGAACCGAACCAATGAAGGCACCTGATTGGTTATTCTCATATCCTCTGTAACAATTATCTAGCTTGTACCAACACTTACGTAAAACCTAGAATAGTCTCCAGGTTTATTTGGTACGAATAATAAAGCGATAAACATCACAACATAGTGTCCAGAAAAACCAAAGCAATATAGCAGCACATGAACCCACGCCGATAACAATAGTGCTTATTCTAATACCGCCATCTAGACCCACATTCCAAATATGAGGTGCAATAGGTGGACCCATCGTAGTGTCACGGGGTTTATCACAAACTTGCTGTCGGGTTTGATTGCTTATTGCTGGTTTCCCTATAAGCCCACCATCAAAAACATGCCTCAGCAGGGACAGGTAGCCACATTGTAAATAGTATCAATGAGTTACAATGTGGCTTATCCCGAACTGGGGTTCTTGTACTAAAAGTTCTTTAAACTCAGCACTGTAAGTTCTTCGTTTGGGTGTATTAGGAGATTGTGTTGTCATGTTAGTGTTCACGATTATTTGTTCATGGACACTATCTCGCATTTTTTAAGTGAGGGAAAGATGGGATGGTCGGATGCTTACGATTGTTTTTAGTACTGCCCTTTTGTTTTTTCTTAAAAATTGTCAAATAAATTATCTGTGAAAATTTCAAAGTGGGAGAATGACAATATTGTAATCTTAACGTCATCTGTTAGTCAGAAGGATTCATGTATCATGCATGTATGATGATAGTGTCGTGATATCGGGTCAAACGCTTAACGTATTGCTCCAAATTTAAAAATGAAAGACAGCTCTTTTTGATTATAAATATCACATGCGACATTAAACAATAAATGACGAGAGGGTATGTATGAAACCTGATAACCATAACTTAACTTTTAAGCAGCATAAATTGTTTGGTGCGCTTATCCTACTGACAGTGACATCGTCGTTATTTGCTTGTAACGACACCAATACCACTGCTGCAACCACAGCGCCTGTAGAGACGGCAACAGACAGCCAGAATTCAAAAGTCCAAACGTCTAAAACTGAGTCGACGAGCTCTAGCAGTAACAGTGATGCGCTGAGAAACGTCTCTGCGACGGTTTATAAAGATGCCAATTGTGGCTGCTGTAAAGAGTGGATTAGCCATGCCGAACATCACGGTATGACTGCGACGGGACAAGATGTCGCCGACTTAGCAGTTTTTAAAGAACGCTATGGTGTTCCGAGCAATATGCGCTCTTGTCACACGGCGGTCACGACCGATGGTTATGTATTCGAAGGTCATGTGCCTGCCAAATATATAGCCCAGTTTTTAGCCAATCCGCCAAGCGAAGCTATTGGCCTTGCCGTACCCGGTATGCCGATGGGTAGCCCCGGGATGGAGTACCAAAATAAATTTACACCCTATCAAGTGATGCAAATCAATAAAGACGGTAGCACAGCGGTATATGCTGAGATTGATAGTGCCAACGCCCAGCTATAGCTGAAAAGGTGACTTTTGTCCTGTATCGCTCTATGATGACTAATTATAAAGTAATGAAATAAGGAGAGCCTGTAATGATTCTCATGATGCACGCTATGGGCTAGGGCGGGTCTCTCGTTTATGGATTGTTTATGCTACTGATTTTTATAGTGCTGATACTGACGATTATGGGGCTGCTTAAGTACCTACGTAATAAGTAAAAGTTAGAAACATTGGTTAAAGGTTGATGATATAGCCAAGAGTTGATGATAAGTGAGCAGAAGCTTTGCTTGTCATCTGCGCTTAGCGTCTTCAAGGAAGGATTTTATGAAACATACGGTTGATAAAAAAACGATCAAAGGTGGCAAATACGATAAAGTGCCAGAAAATTATAACGGTACGGTCTATATTTGCCCGATGCATCCTGAAGTCAGAGATGTTGAAAAAAGTGATTGCCCGATATGCGGTATGTTTTTGCAGCCTGAAGACGAGATAGATGGCGCAAGCCACGTGGAGCATAACCACAGTGACAATTATCAAAGTCATCAAAATCATCACCATGAAAACAATCATAACCATGAACACAACCAGACGCATTGTCACGGGAGTAACGAAAGCAGCGCTGAAGTCAAGTCGGTCAAAGGCGGTAAATACGACAAAGTGCCCGAAGATTACGATGGCACGGTTTATACTTGTCCGATGCATCCTGAGGTCAGAGACGTTAGAAATAGTGGCTGTCCGATTTGCGGTATGGCACTCGAGCCAGAAACGGTCGCCATAGGTGAAGAAGATACCGAAGAGCTCGACGATATGACGCGGCGCTTTTGGATATGTACGCTGCTGACCTTACCGCTATTCATTTATGCCATGAGCGATATGGTTGGGATAAATCTCGATCAAATTGGCTCGTTTGATATCTCAGGGCAACTTGGTCAAATCATACAATTGGTACTGGCGACTCCCGTTGTCGTTTGGGGCGCAGCACCCTTTTTTGTACGTGGTTGGCAGTCTATTAAAAGCCGCAATCTAAATATGTTTACCTTGATTGCGCTTGGCGTCGGCGCAGCTTACGGTTTTAGTATTGTGGCAACTTTCTTTCCCAGTATATTCCCAGATAGCTTTAGAGATAGCGCTGGACAAGTCGGCGTTTATTACGAAGCAGCAGCGGTAATCACGACTTTAGTACTGCTTGGTCAAGTGCTTGAGCTCAAAGCCAGAAGCCAGACGTCAGGGGCCATTCGGGCGTTGCTTGAGCTCGCTCCGCCGACAGCAAGACGCGTCAATGAAAACGGCGAAGAGACAGAGGTTTCACTTGATGAAGTCGTCAGCGGCGATAAGTTGCGCGTCAGACCTGGCGAGAAATTACCCGTAGACGGCACGGTAATCGATGGCAGTAGTAGCGTCGATGAATCCATGGTAACGGGTGAGCCGATGCCAGTATCTAAAGAGCAGGGCGATACTGTGACTGGCGGCACGGTAAATGGTACAGGGACGTTATTGGTTGAAGCGGTCAATGTTGGCGCAGATTCGGTATTGTCCAAAATCGTACAAATGGTTGCCGATGCCCAGCGTAGCCGCGCGCCCATACAGCGTTTGGTTGACCAAGTGGCAGGCTGGTTTGTGCCTATTGTCATTATCGCCTCTATCATCACCTTTATCGTCTGGGCGTTATTTGGCCCTGAACCAGCAATGGCTTATGCCATGGTTAATGCGATTGCGGTACTTATCATCGCCTGTCCCTGTGCGCTTGGGCTGGCGACGCCCATGTCAATCATGGTCGGTACGGGCATGGGCGCGCAAAACGGCGTGCTTATCAAAAACGCTGAAGCCTTAGAGACGATGGAAAAAGTCGATACCATCGTTGTCGATAAAACAGGCACGCTAACCGCTGGTAAACCTGCACTTACCGCAATTGATGCGCTGGCAGGTCAAAATGAAGACGAGTTTTTGGCATTGGTTGCTGCGGTAGAAAGCGCAAGCGAGCATCCTTTAGCAGAGGCTATCGTGAGAGCTGCTCAGGATAAATCGCTGACCATTGCTAAAGCCCATGACTTTAATTCAACCACGGGCGAGGGTGTACAAGCGGTAGTAAACGGCAAACAAGTTGCCATCGGTAACTCAAAGCTGATGGAGCGCTTAAACAGTTTTGATCAGGAGCTATCCGCTAAAGCTGACGTCCGTAGAAAAGACGGCGAAACGGTAATGTTTGTCGCTATAGATGGTAAAGCAGCTGGTTTGGTTTCGGTCGCTGATCCGATTAAGCCGAGTACTGCTGATGCCATAGAACTGCTACACAAGGCAGGGCTAAAAGTCGTCATGCTAACAGGCGATAACGAAAAAACTGCGCAGGCCGTCGCGAGTAAATTGGGCATTGATGAAGTGCATGCCGATGTGTCACCAGAGGACAAAAACCGTATTGTCAAAGAGATGCAAGACCACGGTAAATTGGTAGCGATGGCAGGTGATGGCATCAACGACGCGCCAGCACTGGCGCAGGCGAATGTCGGTATTGCTATGGGTACAGGTACGGACGTGGCCATGGAGAGCGCAGGGGTGACGTTATTAAAAGGCGACTTAATGGGTATTGCCAAAGCCCATAAGCTCAGCCACGCGACCATGCGCAATATCAGACAAAACTTATTTTTCGCTTTTGTCTATAACGCGATTGGCGTACCGATTGCCGCAGGCGTGCTATACCCAGCGTTTGGATTATTGCTTAGCCCGATGATAGCGGCGGCAGCGATGAGTTTATCGTCAGTATCGGTCATTGGTAACGCGCTAAGATTGCGCCGATTAGATTTATGATAAAGACGTTTTATTTAGCCATTTTATTGTCAAGAGAGAACTTCAATTTCAATCCTTTTAATAAGGACAAAGTTATCTAACCCCAGTTCGGGATAAGCGCTCAAAAAAAAGATAAAAAAAGAAGTCCGAAGTTGCTAAAGTGAGTTTACCAAGACAAACTTCACAACAAGGACTTCTTACATGGACAACCTAACCGAACTATACTGCCATATTGACGACTTTTATCAGCAATTCAAACCTGAGTTTGACGCTCATTTAATCGCAACGGGACACCAAAGGTTAAGAGCATGCCAGATAAGTGTAGCAGAGATTATGACCATCTTGGTACTGTTTCATCAACGGCGGTATCGACAGTTTAAGGCGTTTTACTACCATCACATGCTTGGCATGATGAAACGGGAGTTTCCAAATCTGCCGAGCTACTCGCGATTTATAGAGCTTGTGCCGCGCAGTATCATACCACTGTGCAGCTACTTGCAAAGCATGATGGGCGACTGTACGGGTATCAGCTATATTGATTCAACCAAGATAGCAGTTTGTCATAACAAGCGTATCTACCGTCATAAAGTCTTTAAGGGACTTGCAACCCGAGGCAAAAGCAGCATGGGCTGGTTCTATGGCTTTAAGCTACACGCCATTATCAATCATAAGGGCGAGCTTGTATCTGTTAAAGTCACTGAGGGTAATACCGATGATAGAGCGCCTGTTAAGGATATGGCAACACCTGTGTTTGGCAAGGTGTTTGGGGATAGAGGCTATATCAGTAAAGCCCTAAACGAGTGGCTCACAAAACACAGTGATACCACGTTGATAACCAAACTTCGGCGTCATATGAAACCGCAAGTACTCAAGCCGATAGATGAGGCGCTACTCAATCATCGCTCTTTGGTTGAGACGGTGTTTGGGGAGCTGAAAAACTTGTGTCAGATTGAGCATTCACGCCATCGTAGTGTCACGGGTTTTATTACAAACTTGCTGTCAGGTTTGATTGCTTATTGCTGGTTTCCCTATAAACCCACCATCAAAAACATGCCTCAGCAAGGGCAGGTGGCTACATTGTAAATAGTATCAATGAGTTACAATGTGGCTTATCCCGAACTGGGGTTACTAATACGTTATCAACCCATGTATCATTCTTCTTATGTTCTAGAAACTTAAACATGAACCGCCCTGAGATTGTCGGAAACTCAACATCCTGAGAGAATACGACAATAAAAAAATAAAACTACGCCCTTTGATCTTTATTTAAAGGCATCACAACGCCATATAAAAATCGATTTAATGCAGTAAGGCTTGATAATAACCATTATATTGCATTCATAATTGCTTTTCTGCAAAATGGTATGAGTATATGAGTATATGAGTATATGAGTAAAATTTGTTTCTTTCGACAATATAAGGCGGCAAACGTGCCAAGAAATTTAAACTAAGATCAATATGTCAGCTTTCATATGTACGTTTTAAAAAGATACATGAAGACATATCAAATTATCCCTTTGCTTCTTACTAATATAAGTACAGATATAGTATATACTAGTATAACATTCAACCTATAATGATAGGTCATATAACCAACATAATTAAACGTGGAGTAATTATTATGGACGTTGTGAACTACACTGATTTTAGAAAGAGCTTAGCAAAGTATATCGATAAGGTAGACACTGATAAAGGCCCGATATTAATTACAAGACAAAATGCTAAACCGACGGTATTAATGAGTTTAGAAGAGTTTAACTCGTATGAGGAAACACTGCATCTTTTAAGCAGCCCTACCAATGCCAAGCGTCTCAGACGCTCTATTGCTGATGCTAAAGCTGGTCGCTTGATTGAACGTGAGATTGATGCCAAAGATATGCCACTCACTTTTGATGATGAGGTAGACGCTTGATACTATCTTGGACGGAAGACGCGTGGGAGGACTATGAGTACTGGCAAAGAACCAGTAAAGAGAAAGTCAAACAGATCGGTAAGCTGATTAAAGCCATCAAACGTGACCCATTTAAGGGTATTGGCAAACCTGAACCACTCAAACATGACCTTGCAGGCTACTGGTCTCGTCGAATTGATCAAGAGCATCGGTTGGTTTATGAAATTCAAGATGATGCGATCATTATCGTCCAGTGCCGTTATCATTACTAAGCAAAGGTATAACAGCTCAAAAAGTGCCTGATTTATAATTAGGCACTTTTTCATAGTGATAGGTAGTTAGTTAATGTCCAGAAACGTTCTTTAATTCTTGAGACATCTCAGCAATCAACTGACGCGAGTACTTAGCCACGATTTGTATTTCAGAATAGCTATGGTCAACCTTTAAGAGACTTGCGATGATTTGACGCTTCTTAGTAACGGGTCTACGGCTTCTATGTTTATTTTCTGCTTTAGCCTAAGTAATTTAAAAATGCCCTAGATATTAAAAACCTAATCTATATGACAAACAAAAAAATGCCTCTGGGAGTTGACTCCTAGAGGCATTTAGTTTTAAATGTAATTAACGGTTACAGAGTGCGTCAACACGCTGTAACGAACAAATAAGCACCAGAACTGCGTTATTTGAACAGCATTAAATGCCCGTGTAGGTGCATTTTATCTAAAATCTGCGTTCAAATCAATCATTGTCATATATCTAAACGTAACAGTGACTCCACCTCGCATCTTTGTGCCTATTCCCTGTAACCGTTACCCGTCAAATGGGTGGCAGGCCTCGGCGACGACTGCGTTTGACATAAGGGTGAGCTCCCTACAGGGGTGACTAGACAAAGGATCAGAGCAACGCAATGAGTGGTTACTCGTGCATATCGTAGCGGTATATTGGGTTTAGGCCCTTGCTAGCGTATGACAGCACAGTAGCGGTTAAGAGCGTGTCTAGGCGGTGCTATCAGCCGTAATCTTAACAACCGTAGCTTGATACAGTGATACGGTCTTGATGACGCGATGGGCGATGAAGTCGGCATGACTAATCACATCAAATCCAAGGAATGCACTAAAGCGTTTGTGAGTATTTTTTTACTCATAAACGCTTTAGGGTGAGTGTTCCTTGAAATCTGCTCAAGGCTCCAAAATCAGCATAAATTCACTTAGGCTAATTTAAGTAATATATAGCCCCCTAGGCTATATATTATAAGAGTCCAGGGAAAAATTTAGAATAGTTACTATACAACAGTCACTTATTCAGTGAGTCGATATTGTCATGGTTGATTCATAAGGTTAGTGTGAATAGAACGGGATCTATGCCTTGGGGTAAAGTCTCTCCCACACTTATAACTGTTCTTTATCTTGAAATCCTAATTAAACTGAAACGTCGAATACTTTTATTTAATCAGCATCTAAAGAATTATCTTTGTTTTGAATAAGTATCAGAGCATCTTGTGCTTTCTTAAGTTGATCTTGTAACAGAGTCACTTGTTCCTGCTCTGATAGGTGACGGCTTGATAGCTCGCTATATTGATTATTTAATACGCTATGCTCAGCTTCAAGCTTAGCCTGTGTTTGAGTTAGCTGATCATTGAGTTCTGATATAGTCAATCCACAATAAAACTGGAACAACCCATATCATGAAAGAGTTTAGGTAGATTATTCTCCATCCAACCTTGGCGTAGAAACTTTGCCTGTGCCCATTTCTTTTCGATAGGGTTTAGATCAGGACTATAAGGCGGTAGAAATAAAAGCCTGTGACCGTGCCTGTTGAGTAGTCTTTGTACTCGCCTATGAAAGCTGGCATTATCCATGACGATCACGCATGAAGTATTTAAGCTTGGAATCAATGTGTATTTGCACCAATCATAGAATATGTTGCCATTGATATTCTGCTCGAAGTAATTTAGTGCAAACAGCATCTTTTTGCACAAAGCACCAATGACGTTAGTTCTTTTTTTACCTTGCCAGTTGTAACTATCGATACAAGGCTTACCTATCGGCGCATAACCGTAAGGACGAATAGTTTCAGCCTCAAAGCCACTTTCATCTATGTAAATAATGGGATAGCCTTGCTGTATAAAGCTATCAAGCTTATTCTGATATATCGTTCTCTTCATCGGGCAGGCTTTTGGATGCTCTAAGGTCTTTTTTTTGACTGATACCAAGGCGTTTTAAAGCTGACTCAATGCCTGATTTACTGCACCCTAAACGCTGTGCTCGCTCGTACATATAATCGTCAGGATATTGCTCAACGTCTTTCAATAAGGCTTCATTAGGTATTTTAGTCGGTGCTTTATTTCTAGTTATTTTAGGCACTAAGTCCTGCTGCCAACTGTGAATAGTACTGGTACTCAGCTCATAAAATATAGCGGCTTCTCGAATAGTCATACCTTCTTTAACGCTACGTAATACTTGCTTGCGAAAGTCGATTGAATAAGTCATGGTTGATGCTGTTAAATGAGTTTATGATAGCTATTGTATCGATTTTATATAAGATTTACTATAGTTTGTTACGCTCAGCGATTATGGCCTTTAACTCCCCTTTAACCTCTGCTGTGTCAGTCGCCATCTCATTGCGTTCCGTAGTGACTGTCTTTAGCTCACCCTTAGTCACTGTCAGTTCTGTTTGTAGACGTGCAATTTCTGCTTTATCGCTACTAGCAGTGGCTTCAAGCGTGGCCACTTTTGATAGGTTGGCATTTAACTCTTTTGACTGCTGATCAAGGGTATGGCGCAGATCTGCAAGTTGAGCTTGGGCTGCATCTGTCTTAGCTCGTTCAAGCTCAAGCGCGTGCTGAGTATCACTGAGTGTCTGTATCAGCGTGTCACGTTCAGCAGTAATCTGAGCCGAAGTGATTGCCGCTGCCTCTGCAGTTGCTGTGACCTCATCGAGCTCTAGCAACAAATTAGCTTGTTCACTCTCTAGCGTCTTAACCGCCTCTTGTGCCTCGTCTGTCTCAGCTTGTGCCTTGGCCTTAATACCCTCTAACGCCTCACGCTCTTTAACTAGACGATCATTGGCGATATCAATGGCCGTCTGCCACATATCCGCACCAAGCGTTTGTAAGCGCTCAGTGATTCCACTTGGTAACTCAACCTGTCTTAGCTGCTCTTCTTCTTGGTTATCCTGACGCCAAGACTTCATCGCCTCACTGATGGTCGTGAATGAGCCGCCGCCTAGCGCTTTACGTACTTCGGCTAGAGTGGGCTTAATACCTTGTTCTTGTAGTTGGTCGGCAGTGGCATGAATCTGCTCTGTAGTAATGGCCATAATCATTGTCCTTAATAATGTTGTATGAGTAAATATGTAGTTTTTGTATTATATGTATATAGTATAATACATTTTACAACATACTACAATGCAAGATATAAAAAAACCTCAAGTGATCTTGAGGTCTCAGTCATTAAATTAAGGCTAGTGATCCGCTAAGTATTCTTCTAGCGCATTATTGATCATTTATTGATAGTCACCACCTGTTTGCTTGGCTCTATCCTTAGACTTGGCAATGATACTTGGGTTGATGACACTCGCCTCAGCAGAGAACGCTTGCGGCTTAATACTGCCACGGATAGCGTTTGACCAACCCGTAACTTCTGGAATATCTGATAAATCAATATTGTCATCACTAAGCGTTGCTAAATATTCTAAGTCTGCTTGTTGCTTTGCCGTTAGTGGTGGTAGCTCGTCTATTTGATAGCTAACTTTGTTCACACTGGCTCCCTTTAATTTTTTTGACACGTCTAGCTGAGATAATGCGTATAACCTCACCATTATCTATTTCTGTTTGCGTATGGGCTACCAATAGGACGGCGGTACCGTCTACTGTACCCAGCGCTTGCCACTGCTTTTCATCATTTTAATACCTGTCTTGCTGACGCAGGCATAAAAGGTCTAGAAAAACTCGGGCGGCTGCCTCAAATAATAAACGGTGCTTACGCTGATTGGTGTTTTTTTTGTTCATCCCATTCAAATCTAATACTTATCTGTTCTCTCTGTCAGTATGCTCTTTATAGATTAGCAATTCATCTTGACTGACAGCTGATACTTTCTGGTATTCAAAAGATAGCGGTACTTGATTGGTTTGCGCCACTTGGGTCAAGAACAATTTAATCGCTTGAGACGGCGTTAGACCATAGCTTTCAAACACGGCAAAAGCATTTTCTTTTAGCTCTTGATCGAGCCTGATATTATAATTAGTTGTCGTCATGGCATTACAAATGGCTTATCTGTGTACATATAATATAAACCATTTGTATAGACAGTACCAGATTAATCACTCTTTTTTCTTTGCTATGATTTTTGCTTAGGGAACGTATAACCTACCGCCAGCAAATGCTTTTTATGGGTCTTTAAAAAAGCTTCATCTCTTAATTGAGTGTGTAACCAGCTGATCACTTCTTGGGTACTTTTTCCTGAAGGCGCATAGCTACCAAATGGGGCATAGTTAGCCAATAGAGGCGCAAAACGGTCGATCTGTTTGACGGTTAAGGATGGTATATCTCTATTCTCATTATTCTGATTTAAGTCCTCCAGACTTTTTTTCTTGGTGGGCTTAGCTTTGACATTAAATTTTAGTCCTGTGACGGTACGACCACGTTTGACGTTTTCATAGGTGATTTTAATATCTGACTTTTCTGTTATTTCTTCAACGCTTGGGTTGATGACTCGACTTTTTAGGTTGTTAATACGTTCGTAAGATTTAGAAAGAGCTAGCTCCTCTCTAATTTCTTCAAGTGACATTGTCCACGAGCTCATTGCCTCATGTTTTTTGGCCAGATGGTATATATCTATTGAATATTCACCCTTCAGTTTAAGTACATCTTCTTTTTTATATTTAGTGAATGGATTATTTTCATCAAAAACCTTCAACATCAGTAGCACTTCATCTGTAAAACATAGAGACACATAGCCATCTTCATATATTGATCTGATGACCCACTGTACATTGACACGGCTACCGCGTTCATTTCTATAGCTAAAAAATCGCTTCATCATCGCTTCACTAGCATCTTTTAATTGAGTATAAGCAGAATCCACTTGAATGTTGCAAGCCTCTGCAAATGCTTTCGCGGTTATCTCTATAGTGTCTTTTTCAGTGGCATCTATCAAACGCACTACTGAACTAGCAAGCAACAGCAACCGTTTTTCATCAAGTGTCATTTCATAAAACGCTTGTAGAATACGATTTTGCATAACAACCCAATTTGCAGGGTATTTCTTCTCATATAAACCAACTTGGTTAGTCATATCTACGCCTTAATGCTCAAATCTATCTAATTGTAGCATGATACCTGCTGATTGTAGCTTTTAACCTAGCTGATTGTAGCATTAACCTAGCTGATTGTAGCATTAACCTAGCTGATTGTAGCTTTATAGATCTTGAAGCCCTTAATTGGTAAGGTCTGAGAGCGTCCTAAAAGTCTTTAAAAATCTTTAAAAGTAAAAAATATGTTTTTATATTAAATAATAGGAAAAAAGCTCAAGAACTGACGGATTTGAGATGATAATATGAGCGACCAATCACTTATAAAACTGATCAGTAGCTCAAAACGCTATGGTCAATTTACGAGACCTTCCTAAATTTTGTGTAAGTATTTAATCTAAACGTCAGTTACACAGAATCTGGGATGGTCTCAGAAAAAACGATGGTTCTTTTAACTATAATTGATGTTAGACAAAATATTAGTGTTTAACCTTTGGTAGATAGCTCTCTAAACCCTTATTGGGCTTGTTAAAGCTTTCAGGCTCTCGTTGTATGATATTAATCATTTCACGCTTAAATGCCTCAGTCTGCATTTTGCCGTCATAACTTAGGCTTGGATGGTTGTTATAGTCATTCATAAACTGCACGTTATCAACAATCGACTGGATAGCTGCTTGCGATAATGCACCGTCTGCACCCGTTAGCTTGTCTAATGTTTTTTTATGAAAACTCAGCTTTAAGCCTCTAAATCCCTTACCTCTCGATTTCTTTTGATACTCCACGCTAACACTATAGTTTGTATTCTCGTTAATGTCGTTGATAGCTGTTTCAATAACAAATTGTCGCAAATGACCGAACTGCTTGTATTTACCTTTGACATTCATTACATACTTAAATTCTTCAAGTGTAAACTCTTTGCTGTACTGAAACTGATTAACCCACATAACGACCAATTCATATAAACGTATTGAGTGGATACTTGATAACTCGCCGATTTCAAGCAACTTATACTTAGTAAAATTAGCTCTTAGCTGTGTCAAATAAGGCAAAATCTTTTCTGCAAAAGATAAAAAAACTTCTCCGTTATCCGGGTCATAGACAATACTACTGATAAGTCTTGTTTGAAGTATTTTGTTTTCGGGCAAGCTCATTACAATATCAACGTCATACAAACGCTTACTTGCGTTTTCCATATCACGATAGACGTTTTGCTCGTTTTTAGACTTCTTACCAAAGAACAGTGACTTTATATCATCTACAGACACTTTAAATTCAGTCTGTTTTGTTACTTCTGGTGCGTCAGGTCTACTGTCTATCTGACTAATACACGCAAGCATTAGCTCTTTGTCTGTTTTTTGCATTGTGTATGTTGCTAAAATCAGCTCGTTTGATTGAACAACTAAATTATTTTCCATTTTTAATCCTGCTCATTTACTGTTTTTTTTAAAACGTTCAAGCTATATTAGCACTAAAAACAGTTAAATAAACAGTATTTATTATATAACTGTTTTTTCTGCTCATTTACTGTTTTTTCTGCTCATTTACTGTTTTTTCTGCTCATTTACTGTTTTTTCTGCTCATTTACTGTTTTTTCTGCTCATTTACTGTTTTTTCTCTTTGTAACCTATTGATTTTAAAGGTGAAAAAATGCTCTTAAACAGGAGTAAACAGGAGTAAACAGGAGTAAACAGGAGTAAACAGGATCAAATAAAAACCCTTAAAGAAGCGGGTA
>NZ_JBQSVM010000041.1:0-19993 GCF_052376235.1 Psychrobacter sp. AOP7-A1-24
AATCGTAAAAAATGGAGTAATGGCAGGGTGCTTGTTATGCATCATTAATATATAAAATCTTAAATAGCGTATGTATGGTGTCAATACCATTAACTATATAAAGCGCATTTGTATTAGTAAGTTTTTATCAAGCAGTGTAAGCGGCATACCTTGCAATACTTGCTAGATTAAATCTGACGTCGCAAAACCTAACCTTCCATCTCACTAATTAACCATTTTTCAAAATTACTAATTTGCGCTGCTAATGCAGGTTGTGAGTTAGCCAGTTCATCGAGTTTGTTTGTAATCTCAGGCTTACTATATTTAACACCAGTCAGTGTATCTTTGAGCAGGTCGATGAGCTCAATATTTAACGCGTCGGAGAAAATCACAACTTCGCGAATTATGGCTTGCTTCACATCCATGTGTACATCCATTATGCCCCAATCAAAGCGCGTCTCGATATGATGAGTGAATTCAGGCGTTTTACCAAAGCGCCAATCCCAATCTGCCATTTGCTGATAGTAGGTATTTAGTGTCGGCTGCTTAGCAAGGCTGGCTTCATCTAATTGCTCGACCTGTGCAGTCTCGCCATGATACTCACAAAATGCCTCGATAATTGCATCAGACAAGATTTGATGATTGATAGTCTCATTAAAATCTACCAAGTTTGTGACGCGTGCGCGTACAGATTTGATGCCTTTGGCTTTAAGTTTTAATGGATGCGGGTTTAGGTAGTCGCCAAGCTTTTGCATGTTGGCATTGACCAGTAATGTGCCATGATGAAAGCTGCGATCGGCTGCGTGCTTAAAGGCACTGCCTGATATTTTGCGGTCACCGACCTGCATATCGTTACGTCCAGATAGCGTGGCGTTGATGCCTAATTTCTTAAGCGCATTGATAATGATAGTGAAGTTTGCTTCTTGGTCGTAATCGTCTTTAGGAGATAAAAAGGTAAAGTTGGTATTACCCAAATCATGGAACACTGCACCACCGCCACTCTGGCGCCGTGCCAAAAATACATCGTCTGCTTCCATTTTATCGGTTTTGCACTCTACCCATGGATTTTGCGAGCGTCCAATAACCACGGTCTCAGAGTTACGCCATAAAAATAAAGTATGCGAGTCGGGGTTGAGTGTGTTAAATATCCAATCCTCGGTGGCAAGGTTAAACCAAGGGTTAGTCACAGCAGATTTTAGAATGCGCAGTTTCATGTATTTGACTCTTTAATAAACTGGGTTGGTGAATAGGTTCTATAGATGGATACCATTCTTACCGATGCAAGGTTGTAATTCAATGGCTGTGTGATAAGGAAGGTGGTTTTAGGCTTAGAAGAATTTGAGTGTATTAATAAAGTGTTTGATAGCACCCCATAAAGACTAACACTCAGATCAATATAGTCGACGTCCTAGATTTTAGCGAGCAGCACTAAAAAGCCAAGCAATACGCTCAGCTCTATTACACGATAAATTGCCAGAGTACGCTGTTCTATTCAGCACAGATTTCCCAATGCGATTTTTTACTAAGATAACACTGCATAACTGCTTTACCAGACTGCGCATAGGCATCACTGACAATACGCTGATTGGTTGGCAGACGATGTCTGATGATCGCAGGCTCGTCATTGACGGTGGTCGTCCATCCAGTCACTTCATTACGGTCATTATAGTTTGCACTGGTAGAAGTTGCCATTTTGCCAAATCCTGGCAGGTCATAGGAGACCTGCCTAAAACTATAACTCATCGCTGCACCCTCAGCGCCCTCATACTGACAGTTGAGCTTTTTTTGCAGTTTATCTTGTTTATAAATATAGCAGGTGGTTTCATCTGAGAACTGACCAACCCCGCAAAAACCTGCCGTTGCAACTGAGATCATACCGATAAATAACGCTGTCCTTTTCATAATTATTCCTCAATAATTGTTGAATCCTACTAATGATGTTTGCCATCTATTTTTTGTATTGCCAAATACTAACCAATACCTTTTAGATAGTAGAAAAATAGTAAACAAATATCAACTAATATATTTTAAGTAAAACTTGGATTGATTTATAAAGGCTACCTTAATATCAGTATTATTAAGAGCAGCTGTTGTAGAGTAGTGCTATTAGGAGAATTTAACATGACGGTGAATCTGTTTTTATAGATATTAATCTGATGACTTACTCAAGGATGACTTTGGAGTTCTTTAGTATGTGCATAGAAAGGCACTGGAATAGGCTAAAGTACAAGAGGTATAGGATAAGCGCCGCTTGCTATATGGTGCTCAAGAACAGCAATTGGTCCAATTTTATAGATTATAGAAAAGATAGAAAGGTTCATATTATTCCGAAAAAACTCAACGGATGAGTAAAAATTCAATCTAAATTCTATAAAAAATTACCCATCAAACCATTAAAAAGTTATCATCATGAGTTTTTAATCATATGATAATTTTTACAACGTATCAGACGCTCATGACCGACACGAGTTGGCAACTGCAGTCTAAGTGCTTAATAGGATTACCCAATGACCAACCGTGACCTCATCATCTTTGTGACGCTCTCTTTTATGTGGTCACTCTCTTTCGTCTTTTATCGTATTGGCGTGCCTGAGTTTGGCTCATTAGCATTTGCCAGTTTGCGTGTGATATTCGCCGGCTTGGTCATGTTGGTGTTTGTCTTACTCAATAAGAAAAACAGAGTTGGCATCAAAGAACATTGGAAAATGTTAGCGCTTGTGGGACTGTTTTCAGCAGCACTACCTTTTGTGTTGTTTTCGTTTTCCGCGCAGTCAGTGAACGCAGGCGTGCTAGCCGTACTAAATGCCTCTGTACCGATGATGAGCGGTTTTATCGCCAGAGTTTTCTTCAAGGATAGGCTATCGAAAAAACAAGCACTCGGTTTGGTCATTGGGGTGATTGGGGTAGTTATATTGATGAGCGAAAGCTTGTTTGGTGGCGGTGAACCAGGCAAAGGATTGGTCGAAGGGTTGCTGCCAATGGGCTATGCATTGTTGGCCTGCGTGGGTTATGCGCTTGGGGCTAACATCACCAAAAATTATCTTTATGAGGTATCGCCAGTCGCCATCACGGCAGGATCGCTCATTATCGGTAGTATCATTATGCTACCTGTGGCGTTTAATGAGTTTCCTTATGGTAAAGATATCAGCATAAAGGCGTGGGTATCCGTGATCTGTATCGGTGTGTTTTCGACAGCCATTGCCCTTATCTTTATGAACCAGCTGATTAAAAATATTGGGCCGACGCGCGCCACCAGTATTACTTTAGTCATTCCGATTTTTGCTATTATTTTAGGCTATCTACTCCTTGGTGAAGCTCTAAATATTCAGGCCATCATCGGCTCAATGGTGATATTGTTTGGCACGTATTTGTCATTAGAGTTGTCTATTAAAAAAATGCTACAGCCAAAAAAATCCACTCGGGCGACGAGCGTTTAAGTTACGGTAAACTGTCTTCGTAGCCTTGAATCACAAAGATTCGAATATCTAAATATTAGTGTTTCTGTTTGTAAATATTATTTGGAATAGTCAGATTTGCCCCTTATAAAGAACTAGGCTTATGAGTAGCGTACTTCGCAAATTATAGAACGATAGCTAAGTGCTGCCTACTAATATAAGTGCTATTTATTACCAATAATAGTAAACCTGATAGTAAGGTTTAAAACAATAAACAGGGCTTTTTATGGCACACGATAATTTATTTGAAACCGTCAAGATGGGTACCCAAACCCTAAAAAACCGCATCATTATGGCACCATTGACGCGTCTGCGTTCGGTTGAACCAAGCGATGTACCAACAGCACTTGCAAGCGAATATTACTCACAGCGCGCAAGCTCTGGCTTGGTAATCACTGAGGCGACGCAAGTGTCTTTCCAAGCGAAAGGCTATGCTGGTGCGCCAGGCGTTCATACCAAAGACCAAATCACTGCATGGAAAACCATCGTAGACAATGTACATGCTAAAGGTGGCAAAATCGTCGTACAACTATGGCACACTGGCCTAGTCTCTCACGAGAGTGTACAGCCAGATGGTAAAGCGCCGATTTCTGCTTCTAATGTTGATGTTGGTGTGCGTACCTCACTACGTGACAGCGACAACCAAGCTATTCGTGTAGATGCAACGCCGCCACGTCCAGCTACGCTTGAAGAAATCAAACAAGTTATCGCTGACTTTAGTCAGGCAACTAAGAATGCTAAAGAAGCAGGTTTTGATGGCGTAGAGATCCATGGTGCTCACGGTTACCTATTGCATCAATTTTGGGTTGAGCAAACTAACCAGCGTGATGACGAATACGGCGGTAGTCGCGAAAACCGTGCACGTTTGACGCTTGATGTTATCGATGCGTGCGTAGACGCTTGGGATGCAGATCATGTCGGTATTCGTATCTCACCACTTGGTACGTTCAATAACGTAGAAGCTGGTTATAACGAAGACGAAAACATTTGGATGATTGAGCAGATCAACAAACGCGGAATCATGTATCTGCATCTGTCAGAGCCAGATTGGGCAGGCGGCACGCCTTATAGCGACGACTTCCGTAAGCGCGTACGTGCTGCTTTTGATCAATTAATTATCGCAGCTGGCGGCTATACTGCCGAAAAAGCAGAGCAAAACGTAAAAGCGGGCTATATCGATGCTGTCGCTTTTGGTCGTGACTATATCGCCAATCCTGATTTGCCTGAGCGTATCCAACAAGGCGCACCGCTCAATGAGCAGCATCCAGAGTCTTTCTATGGTGGCGGTGCTGAAGGTTATACCGACTATCCATTTTTAGACCAAGCGTAATAGTTAGTTTTTAGCTAAACAACGCAACATAAAAAGGCCGCTTAACTAGTAATAGTTGAGCGGCTTTTTTATACATAAATTTTAATTATTTACCGAAATTGCCTATTTGATAGTCTCGGAAGGTTTGACGTAGTTCTTCTTGAGTATTCATAACAAAGGGTCCGTGACCTGCGACTGGTTCGCCGATTGGCTCACCGCTTAGTAGTAGTAATTTGATAGGTGTGTCTTCATCGGTAGGTGCAGGGTAGGTCAATTCGATAGTATCGGTAGCAGGTAATGATGGATGTTCAGTTTGAGTGTCTACATGAGCTAGCGTAGGTGCTGAAAACTCTATCAAACTCCCTGCATTGGCAGCTGTACCGTTGACCAATACTTGACCTTCTTGTACTAACAGCAGAGTGTTGTGCGTTTTCGGCACTTGTAGCGTGGTTGTGCCTGCTGTATGCAGCTCGATATCCCACATGTTGACTGGCGTAAAAGTCGTTGCCGCTCCAGATATATCATGCCAGTCACCGGCAATAATGGCAGCGTGACCGATGACCGTTTGCTCATCACTATTTTGACAGTCAGTGTCTTGATAATCAGCGTTTTGATAAGCAGTGCCTTGATGAGCAATGTTTTGATAGCCAGCGTCGCTATTATCTATCAAATCGACGATAGGCATATCAGCACGTTTAATAGATTGATATTTGGGGTCGGTTAGCTTATGAGCGCTTGGTAGGTTGACCCATAATTGCACCATACTAAAGACACCGCCGCGCTGCCCAAAGGCTTCAGAGTGAAACTCTTCGTGTAGAATACCGCGACCAGCCGTCATCCACTGTACATCACCTTCTAATATATCACTGCGTCCACCTGTCGAGTCTGCATGGCTAATCTCACCTGAATAGGCGATGGTGACAGTCTCAAAGCCTTTATGTGGATGCAGTCCGATGCCGTGCGGATGCACTTTATAATCAGGATTGGGTGAAAATATCGTGGGCTTACCATAGTCAAATAATAAAAAGGGATCAGTGTGGCTATAGTTAAAGTCAGGATTATCCTCAAGATGATTGATTAGGGTTTTTACAAAAAAACCGTCACCTACCCAATGCGGCTTTTTATCACCATGAATATGTTTGATTGGTCGCATGGATTACCTCATAAATCTAAGTGGCATTACTATCAATGGGATGAATGCCTTACATCAATTCTACTATGAAAATAGACTTATGTTGTGTTTATTCTCATCGATTTCTAAAACGACTATCTAAGGTCACTCAGTTGTCATCAGTCATACTGCCAGCAACTATTTGAATACTGGTCAATTATTTAAATGCTGATAACTATTTAAGCTACTGTTATCGCTATAAATATCGAGGCCATTGAAGTTATTAGACGACTTCACCACTGACAAAACCGCTTGCCCACGCCCATTGAAAATTATAGCCGCCAAGCCAACCAGTTACATCGAGTACCTCACCGATAAAGTACAAGCCATCTTGCAAGTTGCTTTGCATCGTTTTGGAAGATACCTCGTCGGTTGTGACGCCGCCGCGTGTGACCTCAGCGGTACGGTAGCCTTCTGTACCAGAGGGCTTGAGCTGCCAGCCATTGAGCGTAGCACCAAGTTCTGTGAGTCGCTCGTCTTTGATATTGGCAAGTTCTGTATCTTTGATGTCTTCCCACATATGCGTCTGTAACGCTGCCAATAGTTTCTTGGGTAGCGCATTGTCCGTGTTTTCTGCCAATACGGTACGAATCAGTTGGCGTGGATGTGATTTTTTGCGAGTTAGTAAAAGCTCAGTAACGTCACTCTCAGGCAACAGATTGATACTGATGGTTTCGCCAGTCTGCCAGTAGTTGGAGAGCTGTAGCATGGCAGGTCCAGAGAGACCACGATGGGTAAATAAGACGGGCAATTTAAAAGAGATACGCTCATTACTGGCAATAACTGGCAGACTGATACCAGCCAAGGCACGGATAAGCTCGCCTGTTTTGTCAGTGAAGGTAAACGGCACAAGACTGGCATCAGTAGGCACAAGCGTATGCCCAAACTGCTGCGCCAACTCATAGCCGATACCACTTGCCCCCATGGTCGGGATAGACAGGCCACCAGTAGCGACCACCAAAGACTCACAGCTATAGCGTGTCTGCGCGGACTGAGTGCCGTTCGCGATGTCTTTTTTACCAAGCTTTTTGCTCGTCGTTAGATAAAAGCGTTTGCCATTATCATGGGCAGCAGTTTTGACATGATCAATCTGAGCATTAAGCTTTACTTGTACGCCTACGGCCGCGCATTCATCTAACAGCATAGACAGGATATCTTGTGCGGAGTCGTCACAGAACAGCTGACCATGTTCGCGTTCATGGTAGGCAATCTTATGCGACTCTACCATACCGATAAACTCCCAACTCGGGTAGCGACTCAGCGCTGATTTGCAGAAATGAGGATTAGCACCGATAAAATGCTCAGGCTCTACAAAGTAATTGGTGAAATTACAGCGACCTCCACCCGACATCAAAATCTTTTTGCCAGCTTTATTGGCATGATCCAACACTAATACGCGGCGACCGCGGCGACCAGCCGTCAGTGCACAGTACAATCCTGAAGCGCCTGCGCCGATAATGATGACATCGTAGTGAGTATGATGTTGTGCCTTGCTTTGATTCGTCATTGCGGTCTCGTCAAACGATGGGTGAAAAAAGGTTAACCTAGCCGAGCGCTAGTTCTCATCAAAACACACGGATTACTGTTATTAAATAATGAAGCGGCATCTTGAGTGTAGTTATTGTCCATATTCCATCCAAGGTTACAAGGATTAAATGTCATAATTCATACGCTGTTACAGTGTGATCGCAATCATTTGCCATTTCAGTACTATCGTTATCATAGCTGGCTATATAAACAGCGACGTACGTTTAAATATAATTATCTAAACATACAGATGTACAGTGAAATTGTTATGTTTGGGTTTTGATGTCTTGCAACCGTCCCGCTTATTTGTCAAACTAACAATGAGTGTCACAGATTATGGAAGATGACTCTTATCGCTTACATGGGGCGCGTCGTAGACGTTTATCCGTGTAGGTCATAATAATTAAAAGGGACCCAACACTATGACTCAGAAATCATTTCCTATCTCAGCCGAGTTTATGGCTGCTGCCAATACCACACCTGATAAGTACCTTACAGACTACCGGCAATCTATCGAGTCAACCGAAGCCATTGATGCTTTTTGGGCGAAGCGATCTGAACTAATTGACTGGATAAAAAAACCGACCAAAGTCAGTAACGTCAATTATGATTTAGATGATTTTCGCATCAAATGGTTTGAAGATGGCGAGCTGAATATTTCAGTTAACTGTCTCGACCGTCACCTCGAAGAAAACCCGTACAAGCCCGCTATCATCTGGGAAGGTGATCATCCTTCATTGCACAAAATCATCTCTTTTAAAGAATTGCATGAAGCCGTCTGCCGCTTAGGTAACTCATTGCGCAAGCTTGGGGTCGGAAAAGGTGACCGCGTCACGTTATATATGCCAATGATACCAGAAGCCATGGTATCGATGCTGGCATGTGCGCGTATTGGTGCCGTGCATTCAGTGGTTTTTGGTGGATTCTCTGCTGAGAGTCTAGGTAATCGCTTGATAGACAGTCGCTCAAAAGTTGTCATTACCGCTGATGAAGGTTTACGCGGCGGCAAGCACACACCGCTAAAAGCCAATGTCGATCATGCACTCGATATGGATGGTACTGAGAGTGTTGAAAAGGTCATCGTTGTGCATCGTACAGGTAACTCTATACCGATGAGCGGTCGCCGTGATGTGTGGTATCACAATTTGGTCGATGGTCAATCAGATGTCTGTGAGCCTGAAGTCATGAATGCCGAAGATCCATTATTTTTATTATATACTTCTGGTTCGACTGGCAAGCCAAAAGGTGTCGTGCATACTACAGGCGGCTATATCACCTATGCTGTTTCAACTTTCCGTGACGTTTTCGATATCAAAGAAGACGATGTCTATTGGTGTACGGCAGATGTGGGCTGGATTACCGGTCACACGTACTCAACCTATGCACCACTAGCTAATGGTACGACAACTGTCATGTTTGAAGGGGTACCAGAGTATCCAACATGGGCGCGTATCGGTCATATTATTGATAAGCATGATGTGACTATCTTATACACTGCACCAACAGCCATTCGCGCAATGATGAAAGAGGGCGATGCTTTTGTTCGGGAGTCGGACCGTTCAAGTCTACGCTTACTTGGGTCGGTTGGTGAGCCAATCAATCCAGAAGCATGGGATTGGTACTACAATGTCGTCGGTGATGGTAAATGTCCTATCGTTGATACATGGTGGCAGACCGAGACAGGTGGTATCTTAATGGCGCCAATACCAGGCGCAGTTGACCTCAAGCCAGGCGCAGCAATGACACCGCTATATGGCGTCAAACCAGAAGTCGTCGATAGCGAAGGTGCGACTTTAGAAGGCCCTGCAGAAGGCAACTTAGTAATCAGTAGTGGTTGGCCGGGGCAAATGCGTACTATCTACAATGACCATCCACGATTTTTAAAGACTTATTTTAGCGATTATCCTGGTCGTTATTTTACAGGGGATGGCGCTCAACGTGATGAAGATGGTCACTATTGGATTACTGGCCGTGTCGATGATGTGCTTAATGTCTCTGGCCACCGTTTG
Organism: Psychrobacter sp. AOP7-A1-24; assembly: GCF_052376235.1. Taxonomy (NCBI): domain Bacteria; kingdom Pseudomonadati; phylum Pseudomonadota; class Gammaproteobacteria; order Moraxellales; family Moraxellaceae; genus Psychrobacter; species Psychrobacter sp. AOP7-A1-24. Next base: position 9,451 of record NZ_JBQSVM010000041.1, read on the forward strand.
GGTACAGCAGAGATCGAAAGTGCAGTGGTTGCGCACCCATCTACTGCCGAAGCGGCCATCGTTGGGATGCCGCATGAGATACGCGGTACAGGTATCTGTGCATTCATTATCCTAAAATCGGGCGAAGAAAAGACCGACGATCTAAAAGCAGAATTGAAACGTCATGTGCGTGCTGAGATTGGACCTATTGCTACATTAGATGCCATTTATATGGTTGATGCATTACCAAAAACGCGCTCAGGGAAAATTATGCGCCGTATCTTGCGTAACCTTGCATCAGGGCAATATGTAGGACTAGGCGACCTGTCTACGCTAGCCGATAGCTCAGTGATCAATGACTTGGTCGACGAGGTAAAAGCAGGCCGAGGAGAGTAGATCAGCCTAACAAAAAATCTGTGCTATTAAAAATAATGATTCAGTACTAGTCATTAGTATTTGCACATCAAAGTCGAATAAAAGCCATGTTATCGAGAATAGCATGGCTTTTTTACGTAGATGATATTGATATTGGCTTACTTTGAAGGTTCAATAATGTTAACAAGACAAAATCGCTACCCTATTAATTGATGAGCTACTCGGCATATATGGGAGGAGCCCATCAATCAATAGGGTAAAAGCTCATAAATACGTTATAAGGTCTACTGTCATCATGACTGATCCTGCTTTGTACTCAAATGAAATAGCTGCTCCAAAAGTTGCCATCATCGGTGGTGGTCTAACCGGACTGCTCACAGCAACACTATTAGAGCGCGCGTCAAATCAAACAAGCACGCCATCCAATCCGCCGCAAATTACAATATTCGAAAAATCACGTAGCGTGGGCCGTTTAGCAACTCGCTACCGTAGTGATAATAAGACTGGCAAAAACTGGCAGTGGTCGTTTGGTGCACAGTTCTTTACTGCGAAGACTGATGATTTCCGACAATTTATCGCGCCTTGGTTGGATAGCGGATTACTACACCCATGGTGTGCCGAAGTAGTCGAGCTAACGCCAGCAGGTGACAGTGGCCAATCACCTAATATCCGAAGCAAGAAACAATGGGACGCGGTGCATGCACGCTATATCAGCACACCAAAAATGACCAGTTGGGGCCGTGAACTTGCGGCTGCACTCCAGCACACGACCATAGTATTTAAGACACGTGTCGCACCGCTTGCTCAATATTTACACCATCAGAACCCGCAGCATTCTCAGCACAAAACCCAAAACCAAATTCATAATCAAAACAATAAGCAAACGGAGCTGTTCGACGAAACTGGAGCCAGTCTGGGTTGGTTTGATTGGGTAATTTGCACAGCGCCAAATGGTCAGGCAGTAGAGTTGATGGCAGATAGCAATTTTGCTAAACAAGCTAAAATTGTTAAGCCAAACATGCAAGCCTGCTATACGCTGATGCTTGGTTGGAATGATGTGCAAAAGCTACCTGAGACATTAAAGGGCCAACTAGTGCCGCAATGGGATGTCGCTTATGTAAATAGCGCTATTCTTGATAGGATATTTATTGAGCATCAAAAACCTGCCCATGATGAGTTACTACCAAGTGTCACTATTCATGCACGTAATGACTGGTCAGAAGCGCACGTTGATGAAAATATGGAGTCAGTTAAAGAGCAGTTATTACAGTCGGCAAAACAAGCATTAAACTGGGGCGAAGGTAGTACACCTATTCAGACAGATTGTCATCGTTGGCGCTATGCAGCCACTATCGTAGATAGGGACACAGAAGAGTTAGGCATCTTGATAGATGAAACTAATCAGTGGATTGTCAGTGGCGACTGGTGTGCTAAAGGTAATATTGAAAGCTGCTATCGAATGGCGCAGCATACCGTTGAGGCAATATTTAAGCAGTGAGAAAACTTGATATTTAGCAAAACGTAAGCAAAAAAAGGCCCACAGAGGAGGTGCTGTGGGCTGAGGAAAACGGATTATGTATGAGCTACACAGACCGTGGTCAAGAGTTGTTGTAATTATTGGTGCTCTCTACTGTTATTTATAAGGGTAGTAATTATCAATACAATAGACAGAGATATCTGGCCATTTATATTTACTGATTTAAGTGTACAAGTGTTCTGGTACAGTTGCTATGATAGCGCAGTTTAATGCTGTCTGGCGGTTTTGGTTACAGTATATTACGTTGTAAAAATCTAAAAGATGCCAAGAACTGTATGAAGTACCGATATTTAGAGTAAGTAGCGTAGCTTTATGATGAGATCATTGATAAAGGCTTCCAATAATTTCAATACGTTATGTCGATAGGAAATCATAGAAGGTCACCTAGTCAATTTTAGTACCTTTGATAACTCAATCACTGCAGAGATGGCATGACGCCTTGCCCGAAAAATGCTAAGCTATCTGCCATTATTATGTTCACATTAAACTGGGTTTGCCATGACTGACAGCACGCATTTGCATACGCAGGAAGAACCGCCAAGTTCGCAAAATACCAAGAGTATTTTTAACTTGCCCAACAACCTTACGATTGCGCGTATCCTAATGATCCCGCTATTTGTGGCGATTGCCTATTGGCCGCCAGCTATGGGTATTGGTATGCCAGCGATTTCAGACAATGTCATTGCGCGCGTTGGAATGAGCGAGTTTAGCGATAGCTTGTTACGCCATTTATTATTGACCAGTGTCTTTATCATTGCCGCGATTACTGATTGGCTCGATGGGTATTTCGCTCGTAAACTAAATGTCATGTCAGCCTTTGGTCGCTTTTTAGATCCTGTTGCTGATAAATTAATGGTGGCTGTCGCACTGATCGTTCTCGTACAGTGGCATCCTAATATCATAATGGCGATAGCGGCTATCGTCATTATCTCTCGTGAAATCGCGGTATCGGCACTACGCGAATGGATGGCAGAGTTGGGTAAGAGCACTAGCGTCGCAGTCTCCTACGTTGGCAAACTAAAAACGACGTTTCAGATGGTGGCAATTACGGTACTATTGCTTAATTGGCAATCGCTTGAAACCATCGGCTATGTGCTAATGGTCGCTGCTGTGATTCTTACTTTATGGTCAATGATGATTTATCTAAGAGCCGCTTGGCCTTATTTAAAGCAAAGCGGTTAGCATTAAAATAAAGAAGTAGAATATATAACAGAGAGCATAAAACATAAAAAACGCCAGTGGCAAGTGCACTGGCGTTTTTTTAATTTTTGTTTTCAAGCTATTAATAAACTCGAGATGTCATCAATCCTAAAATATTATAGCTCTATAGAGAAATTATCACCTAAGCTTTTTTCTATGGCATTGTCTGTGACCGCTGCCGCTGTCATTTTAACAGCGCTAGCAATAGCATTACCGTTTGCCCAGTATTCAGCACCTTGGGGAACGACTTTGATTAATTGAACTTTTGGATCTTCTTTGCCTTGTTCGAAATAAGCGTTATACGCCATCGACCATAGCTCATCCAATTTGTCTTTATCTTCTACTAGTTCAGCCTTGCCTGTGATAGATAGATATTGTTTATCATCTTGACTGACGTACGCCAAGTTTACTTGTGGGTTCTTTTTGATGTTGTTCACTGTCTCAGAAGGGCTGTGTCCAATAAACCAAATCTCTTTGGCACCAATACTGGTCTCAGTTGTATTCATTGGGCAGGAATGTAGATGGTCCTCATGAGTGCGCGTGGTCAACATGGTGTATTCGATTTCGTTTACCATCGCTTGGACTTTATCCATTTGTTGTTGTTTGCTCATAATAGTTATCCTTTACTATTTAGAATGTAGGGGAGAATCGGTATTTAAAATAATTATTGAAAAACGCCAATAAACTACTGCCTACTAACGTTTTCAGTCGCTAAATCTTATGGTTAGACTATTAAAAACTATAGCGTAATTGAAAATTGTTCACCGATATCTTCAGCGGTTTTACCGTTTTGTACTGCTGCCGTTGCCATCTTAAACATATTGACAGTTGAGCTACCGCTTAACCAACACTCGACACCATGTGGTACTACTTTAATCAATTGTACGTTTTCATCTTCTTTACCATGCTCAAAGAATGCATTGTAGACAGGTGACCATAGTTCATCTAGCTTGTCTTTATCAGTTGGCAGCTCTGCATTTGCACTAACCGATACATAGTCTTTTTCATCCTGAGTGGCATAAGATAAACCTACTTTTGGATTATCTTGGATATCTTTTACCACGTCAGATGTCTTGTCACCAATGAACCAAATCTCTTTGCCACCGATATTGGCTTCGCTGGTCGTCATTGGCCATGCATGAAGGTCACCTTTACTATTTACCGTGCTCATCATGGCAAATTTTACATCTTTGATGACTTCTTGAATTTTATTGATCTGGTCTTGCTTGCTCATAAATTATCCTTATTGCATTAGAATTTACGTTAGAATTATTTGAAGTGTTATTGGTATTTGTTTTTCTTATCTGCATACAGAATAGCGATAGACCACGACTTGTTTATATAGTTTGACCGTAATGCGATGTTAGTGTTTGTAAGGTATATAAAGGTTAGGTAAAAATTGTGACAGTACAAATTTATATCGTTTATGTCTGGGCAAATAATTTAGAAATAATCAAAAATCTTGCTTTGATAGCTCATTGATTCACAAATAATAAGTGGTGATAGTACGCAACTTATCAGCAATTTATCTTGGTTTAGACCTGCTTATTACAGGGCTTCTTGTTATAATACCCAGACCATTTACTTAGCATGGCAGAGATGCCTTGATCTTACGGATTATGCCTTTATGATGACCATCGCCGGACAACCGTTTCTTACCGATTTTCAGACGCAGCAACTCATCAGTCAGTTCCAGCAAAAAACCGAGCTAAATGTCAGTCAAATAAGTACACAGCAAGTGTATGTGCTATCACGAGAGCTATCTGGTGATGAACATAAAAAAGCGCTAGATTTGCTAGCGGTTGACCAGTCAACAACGCTCAATGCGCCGCAAGACAACCAACTACAAGTCATCGTTGGGCCACGTTTTGGTACGATATCGCCATGGGCAAGTAAAGCGACAGATATTTTTAATAACTGTGAAATCGAGATCAATCGTGTTGAGCGTGTCGTTGTTTATACGTTGACAATCGAAGGTGAGTCAAGCACGACTAATAAGCTACCGACTGCCGCCGAGCAGCTGTTGTTTGACCGTATGACTCAGAGCTTGGTTTATGACTTGAGCGATGTGAGCAAATTGTTTGACGATCAAGCGCCAGCATCACTGAATCATGTTGATGTGATCGGACAAGGTCAGGCAGCATTAGAATCAGCCAATACAGAGTTTGGCTTTGCGTTATCAAGTGAAGATATCGACTATCTGATGAATGCTTATGTCAATGAGCTAAAGCGTAACCCAACTGACGTTGAGCTGATGATGTTTGCGCAGGCAAACTCAGAGCATTGCCGCCATAAGATTTTTAACGCCCAGTGGACAGTCGATGGCGAAGTACAGCCAAAATCACTGTTTCAAATGATTAAAAATACTTACCAGTCGAATCCACAAGGTATCTTGTCTGCTTATAAAGACAACGCTGCGGTAATGGCTGGCTCTGATGGCATGCGTTTTTATCCTATTCCAACCGACGCAATGGATGCCAACTCAATTCATCCTTACGACTTCCATCAAGAAAACATCGATATCTTGATGAAAGTTGAGACGCACAATCATCCAACAGCGATTGCCCCTTATTCTGGTGCAGCAACAGGTGCTGGTGGTGAGATTCGTGACGAAGGTGCGACTGGTCGTGGCGGTAAGCCAAAAGGCGGTCTAACCGGTTTTCATGTGTCGCATCTACATATTCCAGAGCTTGCCGAGAAATGGGAGCAGTCAGGTCAATTAAGCACGCAAGCGTATGGTACGCCAGACCGTATGGCAACCAGCCTTGAGATTATGCTTGAGGCCCCATTAGGTAGTGCCAACTTCTCAAACGAGTTTGGTCGTCCTAATCTATGCGGTTACTTCCGTAGTTTTCAGCTTGATACGTCAGTGGCAAAAGACGGTAGCGAGATGCGTGGCTATCATAAGCCAATCATGCTGGCAGGTGGTTACGGCAATATTAAACGCAACCTCATTGAAAAAAATGCCATTCAGCAAGGTGATTTATTAATTGTCCTTGGTGGCCCTGCGATGCAAATCGGTCTGGGCGGCGGTGCAGCATCGTCGGTCGATAGTGGTGACCTTGATGAAGGCTTGGACTTTGCCTCAGTTCAGCGTGACAATGCTGAGATGGAGCGTCGTTGCCAAGAAGTCCTTGATCGCTGCTGGGCCCTCGCTGGTGATGATGTCGATGTAAGCAATAACAGTAAAGACGGCAACCCAATCGTCTCACTACATGATGTAGGGGCAGGTGGTCTGTCTAATGCAATGCCAGAATTGGTCAATGACCATGAAATGGGTGCGCATCTGAACTTGCGTAAGATTCCATCGTTAGAAGCTGGCATGTCGCCAATGGCTATCTGGTCAAACGAAGCACAAGAGCGTTATGTGCTAGCGATTCGCCCAGAGAGCAAAGATCAGTTCGATGCCATCTGTGCCCGTGAGCGCTGCCCATATGCAATCTTGGGCGAGGCGACGGATATCCGTCAGCTAATCGTTGATGATGTGCTGTTGGACGAGCAACCAGTCGATATGCCGATGCAAGTACTGCTTGGCGGTACACCAAAAATGCAACGCAGCTTTGAGCGTACCGAGAGCACGTTGCCAGCATTAGAGCTTGATGACGTTAATCTAGCCGAGTCAATTACCGATGTATTGCGTCATCCAACTGTCGCGAGCAAATCATTCTTGATCAGCATTGGTGACCGTTCTATCACGGGTATGGTCGTGCGTGATCAGTATGTGGGCCGCTATCAAGTGCCTGTATCGGATTGCGCGGTGACAGCTTCTGGCTTAGTGGCGCTAAATGGTCAGCCAATGACTGGTGAAGCCATGAGTGTCGGTGAGCGTACGCCTGTTGCGCTTATCAGTCCAAAAGCTTCTGCGCGTCTGGCAGTCGGTGAAGCGATTACTAACATCGCTGGTGCGCGTATCGCTCAATTGTCTGATATCACGATGTCAGCGAACTGGATGGCAGCGTGTGGTGATGACGTAGAAGATGCGGCATTGTTTGACGCCGTCCATGCCGTTGGTGAAGAGCTATGTCCAGCACTCGGTATCGCTATCCCAGTCGGTAAAGACTCGCTATCTATGCGCGCCAACTGGACTGACAACGATGGCGAAAGCCAAGATAAGTCAGTCGTATCGCCAATGAGCTTGGTCGTGACTGCGTTTGCTCCTGTCGTTGATGTGGCAAAAACGCTAACCCCTGAGCTAATCAATGGCGACAGCGCGTTCTATCGTATTGACTTGTCTAAAGGTAAATTGCGTCTAGGCGGTTCAATCCTTGCGCAGACGCTTAGCCAGTTGGGTAACGATTGCCCAGATCTAGCGCAGCCAAGCGACTTGATCGACTTCTTTAACTTTATCCAAGCGGGTAATGAGCAAGGCGTCATTAGCGCTTATCACGATATCGGTGACGGTGGCCTACTAGCGACCATCGCTGAGATGCAGTTCACCAGCCGTCAAGGTATCAAGCTGTCATTGGACGATGATAATTTACTCGGTCAGCTGTTCAGTGAAGAGCTGGGCGCGGTCATCCAAGTATTACCAGAAAACGTCGCTACCTTAATGGAACTGGCAGAGCAAAACAACGTGAGCGACATGCTAAGCCTCGTGGGTCAAAGCTCGGAAGAAGACAGCCTGCTTATCCAAACGCCAACGCTAATGGGCGATGATACGCTACGCTTTAGTCGTGCTGAATTGCAGCAAGCATGGACCCAGGTCAGCTATCAGATCGCAAGTCGCCGTGATAATCCAGCGTGCGTACAGCAAGAGTATGACTTAATCGCTGATGCGAGCCATAAAGGTCTAATCGCTGCGCCAAACTTTGATCTCAATCAAAAGGTGGAAGAGCCGTATTTAGCCAGCCGCGAAGACAAACCAAGAGTCGCTATCCTCCGCGAGCAAGGCGTCAACGGGCAGACGGAAATGGCAGCAGGCTTCACCCAAGCTGGCTTTGAAGCGGTCGACGTACACATGAGCGATCTACTCAGTGGTCGTATCAATCTACGTGACTTCGACGGTCTGGTTGCTTGTGGTGGCTTTAGTTATGGTGATGTACTTGGCGCAGGTTCTGGCTGGGCGAACTCTATCTTGTTCCATGACGAGCTACGCATGCAGTTTGTCCGCTTCTTTGCCCGTCCTGATACCTTCTCATTAGGCGTCTGCAACGGTTGTCAGATGATGGCTCAGTTAAAAGACCTTATCCCAGGTGCAGAAAACTTCCCACGTTTCGTCGCAAACAAATCTGCTCGATTTGAAGCGCGTACCGTCAACGTAAAAGTTGAGCGTACCAAGTCTATCCTGTTCAAAGGTATGCAAGACAGTATCTTGCCAATCGCTGTGGCGCATGGTGAAGGCTATGCCACGCTGGACAACACTGAGATCGACGGTATGGCAAACCACGGTCAGCTCGCCATGCGTTATGTCGATAGCCAAGGTCATCCAACTGAGACGTATCCGCTAAATCCAAACGGTTCGCTTGGCGGTGTCACAGGCTTATGTAGCACCGATGGTCGCGTCACTATCATGATGCCACATCCTGAGCGTAATCTAAAAGCGTATAACCATAGCTGGAAACCAGAAGAGTGGGACGAGGATGGCGCGTGGATGCGCATGTTCCGTAACGCTCGCGCTTGGTTTAGATAGGCTAGTTTGAGTTACTTTAGATAGCTGTTTTTTAGAATAAAAAGGTGAGCGTAATGCTCACCTTTTTTGTGTTTGGAGTTTGGGTTTTTAGAAATAGGGGTTAGCATTTATATCGTGTTTTCACGGATATAAGTAATGACACCCATGCTAAAATTGCGGTTAACAAAGACTCAAATTAAGCAGAATAAGGAGGAATAACATGTCAGGAATTATAGATATCAATGAGCTATTGAGTTCGATGCAGCCCGCACTGGTTGATGAGTTATTTGTGTTTTGTACTGTAAAAGGGGAGCTAGCTGAATACGCAAACTCAGCGCCAATCGCGACGTTTGTAGAGACAGAAGGGCTGACCTTGGTATTAACAAAAGACAGAGCTGATGAGGTAGGTTTACAGTACGAGGGTCTGTTTCGACAAATCACTCTGACGGTGCATTCAAGTCTAGAAGCGGTCGGTCTAACCGCAGCCGTATCAACCAAACTAACCTCAAAAGGTATCAGTGCCAATGTGATCGCTGCCTATTATCATGACCATATATTTGTGTCGAACGATAAGGCGGAGCAGGCACTATCGGCGTTAAAAGAGTTGAGTAATGTATAAGGTGTTTTATAAGTAAGTGAGCTATTTCCCGCCTTCCACTTGTATCTTCCAGTCTGGGCGCGGCGCTGGCTACGGTTTGGGTCGTCGCTTGCTTCGCGTTGCCAGCCCAAAACCTAGCCATCACAACTCGCCCAAACCAGCAGGATGCCGCTACAGTCGGGGCTAAAACGCGCTTCTAAATGACTATTTTATGATAAGTTAGTCTGAACTTTAATTTTAGTCTTATTGGTGCACTGGGTGCATCTTAAAAACTAGATAGAGTTAAGATTCTCCCTAATACCTTCTACTTGTTCATAGTAGTTCTCATCTGGATTATAATCAATAATTGTATTTCTTAATGCTGAATAACGGTTATGCTCTTCATTATCTGTGCAGTTCTCAGCTAGCTCGACTCTATACTTAGTTAGCAGTTTTTGAGTGCCTAATTCTACGCTTTTAGCGTCAGATAGGTAATCATCAGACTGAACTTGCATTATTCCTGTAGTTTTGATCATTCCTGTAAAGAAAAATATTCTTTCAAAAAATCTAAATAGTCTACCTCTGTTAAAATTCTCGTATATTAATATTGCATATACCAAAGATCTTTCGACCTCATTTCTGACTTCTATGTCAATTATGTGACCATATTTCCTTTTGAAATAAAAATAGTTTTTCTTTAAATAAGGCTCTATTTTTGGACCAGTATTTTCTCGTAAAAACTGGGCTTCATTTAGAACTTTGTAAATAAAGGCAACTATACCTAGCCACATGGCTGTAGCTATTTCTTGTTTTGTGGGTAAAAGGTATGTTGAATCAATAATGAGTTGAGTATAAACAACATAAGTCATAGCCAAAGACAGCAGTGTGATAACGATTAACTTGTACCAGTTAGTAAGTCTGACTCTGTCTGTTAGTAAAATAAAAATAAATCTAAGAGCGAAGTAATAAATAACTACCATATAAATATTTTTATTTAGAGATTCAATATCGAAGTAGCTAAATATGTATGCCAGAATGTAAGTTAGTAGTACAGGCGTAAATGATTTAAACAATATATTAAAGAAAGGTGATTTATCATCATATTTAGAATCAAATGACAAGTGAAAATAACCAAATTTAATAGATTTTTTGCCAAGTTGGTTCACGATGATAAAGAATACTATTGCTGAAAGTAGATGAAATAAGAATACCATTGAGAGTATCTCTAAATTAATTTTAGGTATTAAACTATGTTTTACAGATTATA
>NZ_JBQSVM010000042.1:0-18424 GCF_052376235.1 Psychrobacter sp. AOP7-A1-24
TTGGTCTACACTATCCCCTCTAAAAACCCAAGTCTTATCATCAGACCATTCTTTATAATAGTAATATTCTGTCAAATTCAAACGAACTCATCATAGTCTTGCTACTCGCTAATTATTGAGCAAGATATTGTCTTCCTAATCAATATAAAAGAACCTCACACAAAAATAGGTAAAGTTGTCTTATTGATTACCTTTCTCACCGATAGATGGGTATGTATGTCTTTTACACTAGCAAGCTTATTTAGCTTACGTGTGAATCGCTCATAACCATCGAGATTGGGGCTTACCACTTCCAACAAATAATCATAAGAACCCGATACCACATGTCCGTTAATGACCTCGTCTATATTGGATAAGGCTTGTTCGAAAGCTGCAATAGAGTCTTCTTGGTGATTGTTGAGACTGACCTCCACAAAAAAACTCATCATAATGCCCGCTTTGGCTTTATTTATGTTCGCTTGATAGTTCTCTATATAACCTTCGTCCTCTAGACGTTTTAGGCGTCGTGCGCAAGGAGATGGTGACAGTCCTATGCGTTCGGACAGTTCTACCGTAGATAAGCGAGCTTCTCTCTGGAGTACTTCCAAGATATGGCGATCGATTTTGTCCATAATTTACCTTTTGGCTAATTAAATCAATAATTTTGATTTAATTAGCATTATCCACCAAATATTTGCAAAATTGCAATGAATAAATAGAGATAAAAGCGCGTATTTTAATCGATAATTGGTCTTTGTATACCAGCATAAGACATGACTATGAATACGATATTTCACCCCTCATCACGCAAAAATCCTTTGTTTATTATGGCGCCACTAACCAAAGGCTATGTGGCTATGAGCGTCGTATTATTAATTTGGTCAGGATTTGCGTTGACTGTCCGAGCGGTTGGGGCGTCGTCGTTAAGCATTGCGGATGTCATGCTCATTCGCTTTAGTGTACCGCTAGTCTTATTGACTCCTTGGATACTCTCTAGTTTGAATGAAATCAAAAGCATAAGACTGCCAGATATCATGTTTATTTTACTTGGTGGTGTGCCTTTTCTTTTGTTGGCTGCTCTTGGTGCTAGTACGGTGCCAGCAGCTTACGTTGGCACTATTTTGACAGGGACACCAGTCTTCTTTGCCGCATTATTGTCCTTTATTTTTTATCGTCAGCGAATATCATTACGGAAGTTTGCCGCATTAATCCTTATTCTTTTTGGTATCGCTACTATGATTGGCGGACGTGCACAGGCAGTACCCAATAGCCTTCTGTATGGTGTGGGGTTATTGTTGATGGCAAGCCTGATTTGGGCGGGTTATACCTTGGGATTAAAAAGCACCAAGTTGAGTCCAATAACCATCGCTATCGTGCTTTCTTATACCTCGTTCTTTCTGACATTAGTGATGGTTCTGTCTGGTATGGTAGAGACGAATATAGGGTCTGTATCTTTTGATGACGCGCTTCCATTTATCCTAGTACAAGGCCTTGGTGTAGGGGTGGTATCAACCATTGCATTTTCTTATGCTGTCAAACAACTAGGCTCCATTCGTACCTTATTACTTGGCTCTTTGTCCCCAGGACTAACTGCCATACTCGCTGCGCTGATACTCAATGAGTCTCTATCAGTTATCATGATATGCGGTATCATACTCAGTACCATTGGCGTCATCTGGTCTAATCGAGCAAAATAAATTAATTAAGGAAGTATCATGATGCTAAACAATATGCCTGTTATTAATGGTGATCCACTGTGGGCATTGTTAGGTAGGTTTCGCGCTGACCAGCGTCAACACAAAATAGATTTATTGGTTGGTGTTTATCGAGACGAGTATGGCAATACACCCGTGATGAAAACAGTGCAAGACGCAGAAATACATCTTGCTCATGAAGCTCATTCAAAGGCTTATGGCATGCTATCGGGTAATGCTAATTTTAATCAACAAATGGCAAAATTTGTACTGGGTGAGCGTCCAAGTCTAAAGAACCTATGCACGATTCAAACGGTTGGGGCATCAGGTGCGTTACGACTCATCGCTGACTTAGTCGCCATACTCTCTCCAGATTCAACTGTTTGGATCAGTAACCCTGGTTATATCAATCATCGTCCGCTGATGGAAGGTGCTGGGTTAACGGTTGATACGTATCCATGGCAAAATAAAAATGGACAATTAGATATTGATGCGTGCTTTGCCGCGCTGGAAGAAGCAAAAGAGGGAGACGTGCTGCTATTACATGCGTGCTGCCACAACCCTACCGGTATAGATCCTTCTTTAGAGCAGTGGCAACTGTTCTCTGATAAGTGTAAACAAAAAAATATCGTTCCGTTCATTGATATGGCCTATCAAGGTTTTGGAGATGATCCTGATAGCGATGCTGCAGGGCTCCGTTTAATGATCGAAGATACTGAGTTTGCATTTATCGCCGCAAGCTGTTCAAAGAATATGGGACTGTACAACGAGCGTACGGGTATTGCTACGGTGGTCACGACGAATCATGAGCGTCACGCAGATATACAGACACTCTTAGAAACCATTACACGCGCCAATTATTCCATGCCGCCCAATCATGGTGCCGCAGTTGCGTCTTATTTGCTAGACAACCCAGATGCTTGGCTAGTCGAGCTGGCAAGCTACCGTGATAGGGTAGATACTATTCGCCAAGCATTAGGCGCAGCTTTACAGGATAGGGGTGCACCTGCAGAGTTTTTGAACATCTCGCACCAAAAAGGTATGTTTTCTCTATTACCACTAACCGAAAATCAGATGCTCATATTGCAAAATGAGTTCGCGATTTACGGCATGCCAAATGGCAGAATCAATATTGCCGGTTTGAAAATGACGGAAATCCCTCAACTGGCTGACGCTATCATGTCGATTGTTTCACGTTAGAGAATAACTTTTATGGCTCAGTGAAATGGTCTTAATCATCAGTTGCAACAGTAAGAAGAGTGGGACTATTGTGATGTATTGGTATGTTGAGTGAAAAATATTCGATAAATAGGCTAGAAGCACTGAATACCAATTTTTGAGTGACTTCTAGCGACTATAGTAAATATATTTTTATATCAAGTTACTGATTAACCGCATCACGTCTAAATGTCCAAGTCTTATCATCAGAAGCGTCTTCACAATAATAATATCCCGCCAAATCAAACTGCTTTAGCTGCTCAGCACGAGTCAACTTATTATCAGCCGCATACTTGACCATTAAACCACGTGCTTTTTTGGCGTAAAAGCTAATCACTTTATATTGCCCATTTTTTTCGTCTTCAAATCGTGGGGTGATAATCTCAGCATTCAACGCTTTTTTCTTTACCGCTTTAAAGTACTCGTTTGAGGCTAGATTCACCAATACCTTGTCATCGTTATCATTCATTCGTGTATTGATAACGTTAGTCACTTCCTCACCCCAAAATTCATAAAGGTTGTCACCACGCTCGTTTTTCAGCTTGGTACCCATCTCTAAGCGATACGGCTGAATCAAATCTAACGGTTTAAGCACACCATACAGTCCTGACAGAATTCCCAAACGCTCATTGACATAAGTAGCGGTATCTTTGTCCATATCATACATATCGAGCCCAGTATAGACATCACCATCGAACAGGTAACCTGCAGGCTTGGCGGCATTATCGGAAGCCTCATTAGTGAACGGTTGCTCTTTGCTCCAGTGCCATTGTTGATTGCGTGTGGCATTAAGCTGAGCCAAATCATCAGATATATTCATCAGTTCTTGTAGGTCAACTGGCTCTTTTGATTTTAGTACTTTCATCAGTTCTTGTGAGCGTTCGATCAGCTCGGGCTGACTATAGTAGTTGCCTAGGTTTACTGGTATGGCGTCTGTTTCGTTCAGAGACTTGGCAGGGGAGAGTAAAAAATACATGGCTATTCCTTATTATAATGAGTCAATAGTCCAAATTAACTATGGAGGTATCAGAGTGTTTCTCCTCTCTATTATACGGTAGTTATAGGAGAAAATTGACTGACTCATCACTGTTTTAGGTTTTTTATATCATGCTTAGAATGTGTATAAATTTAAAGAGTTATAGCAAATATCGATAGAGTAGATTGTACAAAATGCTGCGTATTTCTGAAAAATAAAAATTCTCAATATAACAATAAAGACTGAGAGATGACACAAATCAATAAATTTTTCTTTTACTTGCGCGTCATCATTAGACAATGAAACTTGATGAATGATATCTCTATAATAAAAAGGCATGATGGAAAACTATCTATCATTTATTAAATTGATAACCTTTGGTCGCTGTAATGGATTAGTCATGATCAAAGAGTTTTGTCCCCTGTGCTTTTTAGGATGTGCGTTGAGGGTATTAAAGGTAGTCGTGAAACGTAAATATAGTCATTGGACGTAAGTAAGGAGACGGTATGAAAATCGGTGTAATCAGTGCAGATATCACGAGCGAGAGCCGTGTAGCCATAACCCCAGACGCAGTCAAAAAGTTGCGCAAACTTGGGTTTGAAGTCGTCATTCAGTCAGGTGCAGGTCAGGCAGCATATTATGCTGATGCGTTGTATCAGGCTGCAGGTGCCGACATTGCCAGTAGTCGCACCGAGGTGATTACCCAGTCTAAGATTATTACCACCGTCAATGACCTACCAGCTGAAGCCACCCAAAGCTTATCGTCTGGTCAGATCGTCATTGGCATGCTCGATCCATATCGCAACACTCAGCTTGACACTTATGCGGCCAAAGGCGCAACTGTATTTGCGATGGAATTATTGCCTCGTACTCTGTCACGCGCACAGAATATGGACGTGTTGTCATCACAAGCCAACCTTGCTGGTTATAAAGCCGTATTGCTGGCGGCCAATGAGTATTCGCGGCCTTTCCCAATGTTTATGACCTCAGCAGGCACAGTCAAACCAGCCAAGGTCGTTATCTTGGGTGTTGGTGTTGCAGGTTTGCAGGCGATTGCGACGGCGAAGCGTTTGGGTGCAGTGGTAGAAGCCAGCGACTTACGTCCGACTGCTCGCGAGCAAGTGGAATCACTTGGTGGTAAATGGCTTGATGTGCCGATGAGCGCAGAAGAGGCTGAAACAGCCAAGTCTACCGGCGGTTATGCGTGGACGCCATCAGAGCAATATGTCAAAGACCAAGCAGCTGTCGTAGATAAAGCGCTTAGCAACGCTGACATCGTTATTACTACGGCGCAGATTCCTGGTCGTAATGCCCCGCGTCTGGTACATGGCGCAACGCTTGCCAAAATGAAGGCAGGATCTGTATTGATTGATATGGCTGCAGGTACAGGTGGTAACGTCGAAGGCAGTGTGCCGAACGAAACCATCACCACAGATAATGGTGTACGTATCGTCGGTGCTGCCAATATTCCGTCACAGCTCGCAGCACAGTCTTCAGACTTGTATGCAAACAACCTTGTTAACTTTATTACGACATTGATTGCACCTGCTGGCGATGACGCTTCAGCTAACTTGGCACTTAACTTAGACATGGAAGACGAAATTCAGGGCGCACTGGCAGTGACACATGATAGTCAGGTACGACTAGCCAAACGCTAGTTTAACTATTTACTACCACATATTTTGTCACTACACACTTGCCAGTAATGAATAAATTTTTAGGAGGATTAGATGATTGCCACTATTTTAGCTGCAGCACCAGCCGGTGCAGCCATGAGTAGCACACCATTTGTAGCGATTTTCACTGTATTTGTGCTCGCTGTTTTTGTTGGATACTACGTGGTTTGGGGCGTTACGCCTGCATTGCACACGCCATTGATGGCAGTAACCAATGCTTTGTCAAGTATCGTCATCGTGGGTGCGATGCTACAGACCGTCAATATTGATGGCTCAATGTTTACGCCGACCAGTCTGCTTGGTGCCTTTGCGGTATTTTTGGCCAGTATTAATATTTTTGGTGGTTTTGCCGTGACTGAGCGTATGCTTGCCATGTTTAAACCGAAAGTAAAAAAAGCACCAGTAGCAACCACTGATGTTGGAGGTGACGCATGAATGATTTCTCAACAATGATTGCGACAAATGCAGATTGGTTCTATCTAGTCGGCGCTATCCTTTTTGTCTTAACGTTACGTGGTTTGTCTAGCCCAAAGACAGCGATTCGTGGTAACCGCTTTGGTATGGCAGCAATGGCAATTGCTGTTGTGACGACCTTCTTTCTAGCAGAAGGCCCTGTGCTTTGGTTGATCATCGGGGCGATGATTTTGGGTGCGCTTGTTGGCATGTGGAAAGCGAAAACAGTCGCCATGACTCAGATGCCAGAAACGGTTGCTTTGATGCATTCATTCGTCGGTTTGGCAGCAGTTGCGATTGCACTGGCGACGGTATTGCACACTGAACAGCAGCATGGTGCCGTTGCTCGTGTAGAGCTATTTATTGGTTGCTTCATCGGTGCGATTACTTTCTCAGCTTCAGTCTTTGCCTTTGGTAAACTGGCAGCGAAAAGCTGGGCTAAAACACTGGTCGGCGGCTGGGTAAAACCTGTCCAAGCACTATTATTCATTGCGATGATTGGTTTTGGCGGCGTGTATTTCGTCACTGATTCATTACCAGCATTTTATGCGATGGCAGTGATTGCGGTTATCTTTGGTTGGATGTGGATTGCGCCAATCGGTGGCGGTGATATGCCAGTAGTGGTATCACTATTGAACTCTTTCTCAGGTTGGGCAGCAGCAGGTATTGGTTTTACTCTTGGCAACTCGATGCTGATTATCGCAGGTTCGCTGGTCGGTTCATCAGGTGCGATTTTGTCTTATATCATGTGTAAAGCCATGAACCGCTCACTACTTAACGTCTTGTTTGGTGGTATGGGTACGTCAGCCGTGGCAGCAGGCGGAGATGATAGCGCGCCAAAGAACTACAAAGCAGGCTCAGCAGAAGATGCAGGGTTCCTTATGTCTAATGCCAGTAACGTGGTCATCGTACCAGGTTATGGAATGGCGCAGGGCCGCGCACAGAATGCAGTAAAAGAGTTGTATGAGCTATTAAAAGAAGAAGGTGTTAATGTTCGTTTTGCTATTCACCCAGTTGCGGGTCGTATGCCAGGTCACATGAACGTCCTGCTGGCTGAAGCGGATGTACCTTATGATGATATTTTAGAAATGGACGAGATCAACTCAGATTTCGCGAGTACAGATGTGGTCTTAGTTATCGGTGCAAATGATGTTGTGAATCCATCTGCGAAAGATGATCCTACCTCACCAATTTTTGGTATGCCGATTCTAGAAGTCAGCAAAGCCCAGACGGTCATGGTCATCAAACGTTCAATGAGTACCGGTTATGCAGGTCTTGATAACAGTTTGTTCTACATGGACAAAACCATGATGATCTTTGGTGATGCCAAGAAAATGGTCGAAGAGATGGTACGTACTATCAATGGCGGCGGTCATTAATCTCTAAGCTATGTTTTTAGTTATTATTATTTACAGATAAGTTTTTAGATAAAGAAAGTCACTGAGGTGGCTTTTTTTGCGTTAAAGTGGGCAGCACTTATGAACCGACTATAGACTGAGATTGTTTCCAATTACATCCAGTTTTTAATGAGTACAATATTAACAGTGCCTTATATACTTAATATACGGTTTGCACCTGATTAGCTTGTTAGACAATTTGAACTGCTATCAACGATAGACAACCACCAATTATAAATACGATGAAATAAGAGAAAGATTTATGAACATGCTACTGCGTTTTTTTATTATGGTCAGCTTACTTAAACAACAGCTCAAGCATCAATCGACGAGCGAAACTATCAGTCTAGAGACATTGACTGCACCGACCGTTCGTCATTATCGAATTTTGCCACATGATATGGGATTTCGCGATCACTTGCCCAATTATCGTTATCTATCATTTATTGAGCTAAACGTGACACGCTGGGTAAAGGCGTGCTGCCACCAAAAAGGCATTAAGCAGTTGAATTGGGTGATTGCCATGCAGGAGATGATCTATCTTAAGCAAATTAAGTTTTTGGATAAAATGACATTGAGTAGTGCGGTCGCAGGATGGGATCATAAATACGTCTATTTTGAGCATCGATTTTTTGTAAAAAATCAGTTGATGGGCGTTGGTATGACCAAGTTTGTCTTTACAGATAATAAAGGTATGCGCACACCAGAAGTATTAGACATGATGGGCGAGCAGTTAACAGACACCATTAACACATGGAATGAGCATCAAGTCGCTGTAAAATCGACTAAATCAGCCTAAGCCATATCGCAAAACAGTATGGAAAAGCAGCATCGTAAAACAACTTGGCTATAATCACTTGCTGAATTTTGGTAGGATAGAGCCCATAAGTCGTCAATATTAGGACGATAGCCTCTAAAACGATAGCATCGTTTTTAAAGTGACGATTCTCAACACTACTAAAAATAAGGTACCGTTATGACACCACAAAAATTAAAATGGACAGACAGCTTAGATATCGCGATTGAGCTTTATGAGAAATTCCCTGAAACAGATCCACAGTACATTCGCTTTACTGATTTGCATCGCTGGGTCACTGAGCTTGAAGGCTTTGATGATGATCCACAACGCTCAAACGAAGGCATCTTAGAAGCCATTCAAATGAACTGGATTGATGAAGCAGATTAATTGCTTAGGTCTACCAGTATTAACATAGATAGAAAATAAATAAACAGATAGAAAAGGCCGCATCATGACATCACAAATTAAAGAGCTACCAGAAGCGATAGCTTGTAGCGGTATCAGCATTCGTACCACCAACAACGCTGAGATCAGCCATGACACTGCCAAGCTCGGCAGATTATGGCAAAAATTTTACCAAAATTATGCGGGTGAACTCCCTGAAGGTGAAGACATTTATGGTGTCTATCACAACTATGAAAGTGATGATCTAGCAGGGGCGTTTGATGTTGTAGCCAGTTGGAAAACAGCTAGCGAGCAAGACGCTCAGTCAGGTAGCGACAGTGTGGCCAATGCTAGTAAACTAGTAACGGTTGAGATTCCTGCAGGAAAGTATCTGGTATTTTCTCAAGAAGGACACATGCCAAATACTGTAATGAATGCATGGGAAAGTGCTTGGGAGTATTTTAATGCACCAGATTGCGAGTATACCCGCACTTTTAAGGTAGATTTTGAGCATTATATCGATGGTAATCTAGAATACGGTCAAGTCGATGTTTATATTGGTATTGAGTAAGATGAATTAACGATATAGATTCAACGGTTCTTTATAACTTAGTTCTGGGGTCATCTGATGGATCAAGGATCTACAAAGGAGGATTGGCCCACTTGTAGTAGGGTTGTGCATATAGCTGGTGGTATCTTAGCTACAAATGAAATTCAAACTGATATAGTTAGATTATGGCCTCTAACTACTACTGGGAAAGTATGCCAAATCAAAATTAATACCTTTGGTGCGTTATATAGTTCATTAGACAAATTAAATTTAAATACTACTGGTGTTGAATTTATAACTCATCAAATGGAGCTTACTGGTCAGGCACCAACACAGTTTAGAGGATTTATAAAACAGAAGTCCATTTGGCCCAACTGGGATGCAACAGTTTTGTGGGGTGGATTGACTCTATCAGCTTTTCATCATAAAGATGGTTTGGCATATGACTTATCAAATCGGATAAAGTTTCAGTTGCATACTATCAATGACAGAATAAAAAATCTCTCATTAGCTTACCATCAGCAATTAAATGCAAGAAACTTAGGTAAAAATTTCAAGAAAGACCAACGCTTTCAGGACGGTTATACGGACTTAGTTTATCAGGAGTTTCACGCTTTTCTATTTGATGCTGGCATAATGAGAGACTACTTATGTGAGTATATTTTTAATTTCGAAAATGATGGAGACTTAAAAAAGGTAATTAAACAATCTTTAAATAATCTTAAATTAGAGGTTACTACTGCAAGCGGGTTACTTAAAGGTCTTAAAAAAGTAGAAAACTTATCCAATTTTGCGTGCAGTCTTAAAGATATAATGAGTAAAGAGGGTTGGTTATATGAACTAGGACAGTATAGAGACTTAGTTATGCATTCAGCTCCAATTAATTTAGCTAACTCTCAGTTGTATGCAATACAAGAAATTATAGAATTGCCTGAAGGGCAAGAGATAATGTCTGTTCGATTTCCTCTTCCGGCTAATCCTTCAGAGTTATATAGTGAACGTAGCAAAAGAACTAGCTTTGATAAATATATTAACCAGTTTAAAGAGCTATCTAGGTTGTCTTTAGAAAGTAGAGGAAAGTATGATTGTCTAGAGTATGCTCATAAGATATTTGGTTTAATTTCTAATTTATCTTTAAAGGTTGCGAAAGAAGCACCCTATAAACCTATGGAACAGACTTATACTTTAACTAAAGCAGGTACTATCTCATCAGTATCTTATATAGAAGATTAGTAATTTACATATAGAGCATAATTTTTGAATAAAAAAATAATGACAGAAAAAGAGCCAACCCAAATCAGCTAGCATCTTTTTCTTTGAGCAGATACAATCAGTCTAGCAGTAAACTTTCCAATATCCCTTCGTAAATCTGTGCCAACCTTCCTAAATCATCGACTTCTACTTTTTCATCTACTTGATGAATCGTTGCATTACGCACACCCAACTCGACGACTTGCGCGCCTGTTGGTGCAATAAAGCGTCCATCGGAAGTACCACCAGAAGTTGATAGCGTTGTATCGATGTCGGTCACTTTTTTGATGGCATTTTGACATGCTGAAACCAGTTTTCCTTCAGGAGTCAAAAACGGCTGACCAGATAGTTTCCAATGAATATCGTAGCTCGCTTTGCTATTGACAAAGTGCTTATCAAAAATAGCATGCGTTTTTGTTTTTAGTTCATCCTCAGTGGTTTCAGTTGAAAAACGGAAGTTAAAGACAACGTTTAAGGTTTCAGGAATAACGTTGGTTGCGCCAGTGCCACCGTTGATATTTGATATTTGCAATGACGTGGCTGGGAAGTAGTCATTACCATTGTCCCATGCAGTCGAAGTCAGTTCAGCTAGGGCAGACATGGCTGCATGAATTGGATTAGATGCCAGATGCGGATAGGCAACATGACCTTGTTTTCCAGTAACGGTAAGCTCAGCACCGAGTGAGCCACGGCGACCATTTTTGATGATATCACCTAACGTATCGGTACTTGATGGTTCGCCAACGAGACAATAGGTGATTTTTTCTTGACGCGCTTCTAAAGTCTCGATCACTTTGACCGTACCATTAATTGACGGTCCTTCTTCATCTGAGGTGATCAAAAAAGCAATAGAGCCATTGTGCTCAGGATGGTTGGCGACAAAACGTTCGGCTGCGATAGTAAAAGCGGCAATGCCCGTTTTCATATCGGCGGCACCGCGCGCCCATAAATACCCATCAGCGATAGTTGGTGTAAAGGGAGGATAGGTCCAGTTTTTTTCGTCCCCTGTTGGTACGACATCAGTATGACCAGCAAAACAAATGACAGGATTAGTGGTACCACGACGTGCCCACAAGTTTTTTACTTCGGCGTGTTCACCGCTTTGGTTTCTATCACCAAAATACATAAACTCACAGTCAAACCCTGCGTTACCTAAGCGCTCTGACAAGATATCTTGGCACCCATCATCGTCTGGTGTCACTGAAGGGCGCTCCAACAGTGCAATACTTAACTCTAAGGTTTCTTGCTGATGAGTTGTCTGTTGAGATGCGCTTGATTGGTTATGAGAGTCAGACATGAATAAGCCTTTTGTATAATAAATTAAAATGGTAAATATAAATGAATAGTAGAAGATAAATGCTAAATGGCTATTTCGACAAAGGGTACAAGACCATCACGGCGCATCCAAGTGGCGATAGAGTAGCGTTGGCGATGTGCAGTTTGTACTTGATGACGTAAGTCGCTGTCAAAAATAATCATTCTATTGGCAACTGGCATGACTTCATGATGAGTACCATGCTTATCAACGACCTCTAGCGCACCGCCATCGGTTGCTTCCCAGTCATCATTAAGATAAAAAACTGCTGAGATAACACGCTCATCACGTCCAGCAGGATTGTCACTGTGCCACTGATAACCAAACCCAGTCGGATAGCACGCATAATGTGCTTCACTATGGCGAATACCAGCGAACAAACTACGATTAAATAGTGAGGCCAAAGTATTGATGCTCTGTAGATAAAAATAACCAGCAAAGAAGTTTTCAGTAATCCAGCGTATTCTATCACCGCGAATATCACTGATGCGAACACCAGCGGTTAGCGCTGCATCACGATAGTCAATAAAACCACTCTCTGCTTGCAGTGCTAATAATGCCGTACTATTGAATACATCATCAATGATGAGCCAACCGTCAGTGACAAAGGTATCGAGCTGTTTATCTGTCAGCTTATCTTCCCAATTCACCGCAAAGTCAGACATCTGCAATACGTGCTGAGTAGGCGCTTTTTGATTAACATCGTCAGCGTTTGGCAATAGTAGTGGTGGATTATCCTGACCTATCGGATGATCAACGACCAACGCTGTTTTGTTAAGATTGCTAATAATCTGCGTCATTTTATCTCATTATTCTCAGTCAGCTGTCAATATACCGTCATTCAATGCGCTTTTATTGAAAGCACTTACTAAAACCACATTATCTTTTACTCTGCCTATGCTACCATAGATGCAATTTTTCTTATTTAAACTTTTGAGATTATGAACTATAAACACGCCTACCACGCTGGTAACTTTGCTGATGTGGTCAAACACATTTTATTGGTACAACTGCTCAATCAATTGGGGCAAAAAAACAAACCTTTTTATGTGCTTGACGCTTATGGCGGCCGTGGACTGTATTCACTAAGCAGTGAAGAAGCGCGCAAAACAGGTGAGGCCAAAGGTGGTATTCAAGCTATTCTAAAAGCAGATACCGAAAAGGCTCCAGCTGCTATCAAAGACTATATGGAAGGTATCAAGCAAGCCAAATTCACCTATGACAGTAAAGTCTATCCTGGTTCGCCTTGGTGGATTGCTCATCATATTGAAAAGAATCCAGATGCTGGCGTTCGCGGTGAAGCTTTTGAAGCAAAAGCTAGCGAATATGATGCCTTGAACTATCAGCTACATAAATTACCAATTGGTATTCATCATCGTGATGCCTTTGAAGGTATTACCGCTGTTATTCCACCAAAAGAAAAACGTGGTCTGATTCTGTTAGACCCTCCTTTTGAGCAAGAGCACAAAGATTTTACGCGTCTTATTGATTTGCTAGTGGCGTCTTACAACAAATGGCCACAAGGTACTTATGCGCTTTGGTTCCCTATCAAAAACATCGAAGCTGTTGAGCTGTTTTATAAAAAGCTGAAACGTACTGAGATGAGACGTCAATTAGTTTGTGAGTTAAACATCTATCCTAACGATATTGCAGTAGGTCTGAACGGTACTGGTATGTTAATTATCAATCCGCCATGGCAGTTCGATAACCATGCGCGTGAGATATTACGTTTCTTGCAGCCAATACTAAAAGTTGATGATGCACCAGACTTGACGCCTGATAGTGCGACCAACGTACGCTGGCTCGTCGGCGAATAGCAATAACGGCCAACAAGGATATTAAGATGACGACTCAGCCACCTATCGGCCAACCGAATAATGCGCCTTTGAACAATGAATCTTTAAATGACGGCTCATTGCAGGACAATGCAGCGACTCAGCCGCCGTTTGTTGATGAGCATGAGTTTAATATCCGCCTAGCGGATAACGATAGTTACGATGGTTTGACATTTGAGGTGATTGAAGCTGAAGTAGCCGAAGGTAAGCGAGTAGTTAGTCGCGGTGTTTATTTAGCACCTAATTTGATTACAACCTTATCACTACTGTCAGGTTTTTACTCGATTTTAGCGAGTACCCAAGGCGAGTTTTATAAAGCAGCTTTGGCTATCTTTTTATCTGGTATTCTTGATGGCGCAGATGGTCGTGTCGCGCGGATGCTCAATGCGCAAAGTCCATTCGGTGAGCAATATGATTCCTTAGCAGATATGCTAGCGTTTGGTGTTGCACCTGCTATTTTGATTTATAGTTTTGCATTAGAGCCGTTGGGTCGTATCGGTATTGGCTGTGCGTTTGTCTTTACTGCTTGTGCCGCTTTTCGTCTTGCACGTTTTAACGTTCAGGTTGGCATCGTTGATAAAAAGTACTTTGTTGGTTTAGCCAGTCCACTTGCTGCTATATTGGTGACATCTGCTGTCATGGTTGCAGTCGATCATAACGAATGGATTGGTCAATACGATACAGCTGTCATGCTATTGTTTGCAGCTTGGGTTGTGACTTGCGGTCTATTAATGGTCAGCAATGTCAAATACTATAGCTTCAAAGAGTTTGACAAAAAGAAAGTACCTTTTGTGGTGCTTATCATTGGAGTGCTGGTCATGAGCATCGTGCTTTATGACATTCCTGTTGGTATTCTAGCTATTGGTATTATTTATGCGTTGTCGGGCATATTCACGACATTGAAAGCTAAAGCCTGGCGTTAATATGAGTGAAACACTCTGCTGTATTCTAAATAACAGTTAGAAAGCTAAGATAAAGCCATAAAAAAACCGCTTATTTTTTAATAAGCGGTTTTTTTATGGCTTTTATTTCGTGCAGGTAAATATTATTCATGAGTATAGCCTTACAGGCTATGCATGAATATATTTTGATCTCATATTAGTGGTTTACATCTTATTTACCGTTTATCCGTAATATAATATTTATTCTTTACAAATTACGAATACTTTTGTTACATTAAAAACATAACGAATACCAAATATATACATTTATTATTTATTCAAATTATGGAGGTTTGTCCTTGTCCTAAAAAGTCGAGATTTCTAGGTAACAGCTTAAAAATGGTTTCATGTAATTTTAGAAAAATAATTCTTCCTCTACTCATTTGCTACAACAAAAAACAAATTTTTTTGTACGACAATATAGTCAAACATCTTACTAGCAATACTAAATACATTTAGGATACTCTCATGTTAAATCATGTTTACCGCGTTGTTTTTAATCGTTCTACAGGTTGCTATACAGCCGTTAGTGAAATCAGCAAGTCGGGTGGAAAGTCTAGCAACACAACATCAGATCAAGTTGGTAATGTGTCAGCTAGCAAGCCAAGCGCATCGTTACGTCGCCATACCATTGCTATTGCAATTGGCTCAGCGCTAGGGTTGACAGCGATAAACGCTCAGGCAGATGTATGTTGGACAGATGGGTCTATAACAGGAGGGAGTATCTCCCCATCATCGGAATCCATAGCTTGTGGATTTTCAAACGATGCATCAGGCTTCCGTAGTACTGCAATAGGTTATGACAACACAGCTTCAAATACTTATAGCTCAGCTGTAGGTACTATAAATATCTCTTCTGGTGAAGGTAGTTCAGCGATAGGTTCTTACAATAGCGCATTAGGGAATGCTAGTTCAGCTATAGGTTCAGAAAATTACGTCGAGGGTTTTAGAAGCTCAGCCTTTGGTAACGAAAATAGAATAACAGAAGGTTTTGGATTGGCGGCAGGTCGCCTTAATCAGGTTGAAGGCTATGTTGGTACGGCCGTAGGCTATAGTAATAAAGCAATTGGTGGAGCTAGCTCTGCAATAGGTAACGAAAATACAGCTTCCGGAGTTCGTAGTTTGGCAATAGGTAGCGACAACTCAACCGCTGAGGAGCGTAGTACTGCAGTCGGTAGTCTAAACGTAGCTTCTAAGTTGCGTAGTTCAGCGCTAGGTTCTAATAATACCGCTTCGGGAGAACGTAGCTCAGCAGTGGGGTATGGTAATACTGCATCAAGTAATAATAGCTCAGCATTGGGTTTTACTAACATCGCATCAGGTATTGCAAGCGCTGCGGTTGGTCATACCAATGAAGCAAGTGGCGAACGTAGTTCAGCACTGGGTTACGATAATACTGTTTCAGGAGATGATAGCTCAGCGATCGGCGCTTATAACGAAGCATCAGCTCAGAATAGTAATGCTATGGGAAGTTATAACGCTGCCCAAGCTGAAGCTAGTTTAGCAATAGGTAGCTATAACACGGCTTCAGGCTTCGCTAGCTCATCAATAGGGGTCGGTAACAATACTTTAGGCATTGCTAGCTCATCAGTAGGTGTCGGTAATGAAGCTTCAGGTAACGTTAGCTCCGCACTAGGTGGTTTTAGTAGAGCGACGGCTAGCGGATCTACTGCCATCGGTAGTGGCGTTGAGTTTGTAGTGGTTGCTGTCGAGGGGGCTATTGAACAAGCGGACTTTACTGCGGCTGTTACCCCTGTTCAAACTGGTGATGATGGTCGACGTTTTAAAGATGATGGTAATGGTGGTCAGATCTTTGAGTTTGCGGACAGTGACTATGAAGCTCTAGGTAATAGCGCAACAGCAAGCGGCATCCGAGCAACCGCTATCGGTAATACATCAGTGGCGAGTGGTCGTGACAGCGTAGCGATGGGTACGGAATCAACGGCTAATATTCGTAACAGTATTGCTCTAGGCAGTCAGAGCACGACAACAGTAGATGCAGGCGTACAGGGATTTGGTGCTGATGCTAGAACCGATGCCACATGGCAATCGACCTTAGCCGCAGTCAGTGTTGGTGACACTAGCGATGCTGATCATGCCAACTGGCAGACTCGTCAAATCACAGGGGTAGCCGCAGGGACAGCGGATACTGATGCAGTGAACATTGCTCAGTTAAAAAGATTAGAAACAACAGGTGTTTCTTATTTCGGTGATGTAGCAACCGCTTTAGGTGGGGATGCACAGTTCAGTAATACAGGCGTATTCCAAGTACCTACATATAAAATAAGCAATGCGAACTACAGTAACGTGGGTGATGCATTTACTGCAGTTGATGGCAAGTTGACAGATTTGCAAACACAGATAAATACGATTGAACTAACACCTGGACCTAAAGGCGAACAAGGTGATACAGGAGCAATTGGTCCACAAGGTCCAGCAGGATCTGATGGCATCAATGGTCAAGATGGTGCGCAAGGTCCTCAGGGTGAACAAGGCATAGCAGGTCAAAACGGTGTTGATGGTTTGAATGGTACTGATGGCACTAACGGTAAAGATGGTGTTGATGGTTTACAGGGTCCAATCGGTCCGCAAGGTCCAGCAGGATCTGACGGTATCAATGGTCAAGATGGCGCGCAAGGTCCTCAGGGCGAACAAGGTCTAGCAGGTCAAAACGGTGTTGATGGTTTGAATGGTGCTGATGGCACTAACGGTAAAGATGGTGTTGATGGTTTACAGGGTCCAATCGGTCCGCAAGGTCCAGCAGGATCTGACGGCATCAATGGTCAAGATGGCGCGCAAGGTCCTCAGGGTGAACCAGGCCCGGCAGGCCAGAATGGTGTCAATGGTGCTAAAGGCGATAAAGGCGACTCAGGTATTAGCGAAGAAGCAAAAATTGAATTAGAAAGTAAAATTGAAGACAGCCAAGCTCGCTTCTTTAGCGTTAATGGCTCTAGCGAAAGTGAAAATGCAGGTAATTACAGTGGTACTGGCGCTACTGCTGATGGTGCAATAGCAATTGGGGTTAATGCTCAATCTAAAGGTAAGGACAGCGTCGCTATAGGCACTAACAATACGGTGACTGGTGATCAATCTACCAGCGTGGGTAATGGCAACATCGTTTCAGGTGAACGCTCAGGTGCGTTTGGAGACCCGAATACTATCGGTGGCAGCGCTAATTATGCAGTTGGCAACGACAACATTATCGGTGATACTACTAGTAATTCAGTAGTGTTAGGTAGTAATGCGACAGTTGGTGCTACAGCGGCTACAGTTGATGCTAATAGTGCACCAACCTTTGCCAACGACACGAATGCCTCAAACTCTGTTGCTATCGGTGAGTCGGTGAACGTCCAAGCAGCTAACGCAGTATCTATTGGCGCTAATAGCAGTGTGACTCATAGCAATGCGGTAGCATTAGGAGCAAACTCACAATCAACAGCAGATAATACCGTATCGGTAGGCAGTGCAAATAACCAGCGCAGAATTACCAATGTTGCCGCTGGTATCAATTCAACTGATGCAGTTAACGTTTCTCAGCTTAACCAAAATCGTGCTGAAGCCTTTGGTTATACAGATAGAAGAATAAACGATTTAGAAGGTGAGACTCACTCAGCAGTAGCGGGTGCGCTTGCTTTCGGTGCTCTACGTTATCCCAACACGCCAGGTAAAGTCAGTGTTGGTCTGGGCGGTGGTACATGGGAAGGTGAGACAGGGTACGCGTTTGGTGTCGGTTACACCACCTCCGACGGACAGTTTTCTGTCAGTAGCGCTTTTGGTGGTAGTGGCAGCCAAAATGGAGGCAATGTTGGTGTAAGCTATACTTTTGACTAATATATATTTTCTAAGAAATAAGGAAGTACTTGAGCCTACTATTAAAGACAATAGTAGGCTCAATCAATTCCGTTTATGAAGTTAAGATGTTTTTGAAAACTATTCTTGTTTTCTATCTAAAAGTC